>CALBXV010000412.1 GCA_937890045.1 uncultured archaeon | reverse complement strand
TACCCGTCCCTAGGATAATTACCAAGAACCATTGAACATATTCCTTCATAGATCAACTCATTGGCTCTCGAAGAATATGTATCACCATCTGGATCATTGACTCTGGTGAGTATTTCAGTTTTCAGCTCGTTAAAGGTGTATTCCTTATAGGATACCGACCCTGGATCTGTTACTGCTATCTGATCTAATGCCATTAGATTTTGTTGATCATATTAACAAGTTCCTCTTTAGATACAAACGTATCTGACCAGGGTATTCCATTCTTTACAGCCAGTTTTTTAAGTGCCTGATATTTCATATTAATTAAATCATCTGGTTGGTTCTCAAATTTAACCGTATCATACTTTTTGATCAGTGCCAGAGCAACATTATGCTCCACAATCATCGGTTTTCCATATTTAAATATAAAACTATTTCTATTCCATATCCAATCTGGATTGATATTTTTCATCTCTTCTTTGCTTAAAAACTTTGATGAGGGCGCATGAGGGATTGAATCCTCGTCTATAATAGTGACTTCGCTCATTTATCTCTCCTTTTATCGGCGTGCGACATAAAATGGCTGATCGTGCCACTGCCGTGTTTTGTATTATAATGCTCTTTCCATTGCTGGGCACATTCTTCTAGGCTGACTGGCAAAGGCTTTGGTACTCTCCTGTATACTATTCTGCAAAATGCAATGCCCGCTGCAATATCATGCCATAGAAGCTCTTTTATTTCTTCTTCAGTCCATGCCAGTATTTCCGTAGGTCTGCGCTGTATCGCAGTTGCGAAATTCTTCAGCACATCTTGCCTGTAAACCAGATAATTATCTATACAGTCTTTCGCCGTAGCTGTTTCAACCTGGAAAAAAGACCTGGCTATATCCGAACCAATCTGGCTTATATATTTGTAACCAGATTCAACCAATCCAGTAAGAAACACCAATTCTTCTGCTTCTTCTGACCACATCTCCATCTTCTTTAATACATCTGTGATCAGTCTTCTGATCTGATTTTGATTCATTTAATCATGCATACTCTTTTTCAGCTGCTTGAACCATGCATCGTCCAGTTTCGTCTTGGTTGATTTTACATACTTTTCAGCCAAACCCAAGAATGCTTCTTTAAGAAACGCCTCGCTCATCAAGGCTTTAGCACCCTTAAAAACAAGTGATCTTACAAAAGGCACGTATGCCGATCCCACCAGAACTCCAATAGTACCGCCTACAACCAACCAGTTGTCTTTAATGAACCCTAATATGCTTTCCATTTATTTTACCTCCTTTATTAGTGTTTTAATTTCATTTAACTGTTGCTGAATATAAGTAAAATGTACTTCTACTACTTCCTTTTCAGCCTTTTTTGCTAATTCTCCGTTAATCATATCTACTGTAGTAGATAATTTAGAATACGCCAGAATAACAGATACAAACATTGACACCAGCACAATAATATTTCCTGTACTAATTCCACCATTAATCTTCATGTTTCAACTCCTATTATCCTAATTGTTTATTTATCATTATGAAGTATGCAAAGCATCCCCTACGTCATAACTTGAAGTTTCTCCAAATGGTTGGAAAAACACGTTAGTTCTTGATTTAAAAAATTCTTTAGTAGCCTGCGTTAGAGCATCCTCTCCTTCATCATAAAACTCATGATTATATCCTCGCATACTTATTTTAATTACTAAGCTCCAAAAGCTAGCTTGATGATTAAAGCTTCCAACACTAGTGCTACCATTAGAATAAATATTTCCATCAGTCCCTCCTCCATCTATATCAGTACTAAAATGAGAAGGTATATTAAAATCATGCTTACCATATATTTCTATATTTTCTACCATAGGAAAATATGTGTTATTACCAATACTATCAGGACTAGATAAATTAATACCATCACCATCATCACTAGAAGAACCATGACTTATAATATACCTTGACCACATACCTTTTCTAGCAGTGAAAGCATTAGTAGGAGTAGCTGTAGCATCATCACTAGCTAAACTCGCATCAGCACCATCATCTATTTCAAAAGTGTCTGTTCTAATAGGATTAATCTTCATAAAATCAGTATCAGTATGACCATATCCATTATTTATTCTTCCTATTAAATGATACTTTAGAAAATTTTGACAGGGATGTACTAAAGTATCATACCATCGTTCTAAACTGTCATAACTATCATTTGGGTCTCCTTCACCATCCACCCATGTTGTACTTCCACTAGCAGCATATACATAGTTCTCCGCTGCTAAATCAGCCTGATTCATCGCAGTCGAAAATGTAGGAGCATGAAGAGTCATTCCTCCAGCTACCCAAAATAAAAAACAATCGTAGTCTCCAAAAGTATGTTTATAACTTGGTCTGCTTGGGTCTGGCAAGTTCCAAGCATCAGTATTTCTAAAAGGAGTAGAAGCTTTTAAACTGTCGTCCTGACCAGCCCAATTTCTATAATAATATTCCATTGCATCATCATATGCATCATTATCATCATGACTAATAACATTAACAGTTAAAAAACCAGAAATAAGTCTCCTGTCTGGAATCTTAATAAATTTTTCTATTACAATTGGGTCTGAATAATAAGGATCAGCCATTATTATTAACTTCCATAACCTGGATTAAATGTTCCAGCAGCTGATTCAGTATCTTCTGCTAATAAAACATAATTTTGTTTTAAGTCATCGAAAGCAGTTACAAAATGATAGTTATCTGCTAAATTATTTATCTTATAATCATTAAATAATGCTTCCCCTCCAGTAAAAGTCCCCTCAAAATTATGAAAATATGCATGACCACCAGTATCTACTTTAAACCTTTGAGATGCATCTGTTTTTACAATAAAATTACCAACAGAATCAAGTGTTATAGTAGCACTCCCATCTAATATAAAGTTACCAGTAACGTCTAATTCAGGCGTAGAATCGACATTAAATTCAAATCTGGTAGTAGTCCCGTCATCCATTGTAATCTGGTCGCCAACAGCCGATAAAACAATACCTCCACCTGAAGCTATAGTAATATCAGTACCGTCACCAACAATATACTCTCCTCCTTTATCATAAAAATATAATCTTTGGTCTCCATCGTCAATAGCAACAACAGCGTTACCAGCCCCATTTTGTATATATGTAGCCCCTGCTGTAGTGTTCATATCAAAAATCATTGAGGATGTGGAGTCATCTTTAAATGTTATATCTCCACCACGAGAGTTTATTTCTAAGTTAACACCTGATCCACTTGTCTTAATTATTGCTAAATTAGATGTATATGTAATATCTAAAAAGTTTGTATTATAGTCATAGAACTGAAAAGCAACATCTCCAGAGCTACCAGCGTCATCATATCTAAGGTAAAAGTTCATATCTACTTCGGTTTCAGCGTAAATAGAGGAAACATCACGTATCTCGCTAACATAAAAATCTTTATTAGAAGTAATCTTTTCACCTGAATTTGTTGTCGTAAATATCATAAAGTCGCTACCACCAACAGAGTTCTCAATAACCAATGCCTCTGCTTGGTTATCAACAAGGTGGATAGAGTTTTTTCCAGCGACTTCAAAGCTTAAGGCTCCATCTCCACCTTGTAAAACAACGTCACCTGCAAATGTAGAATCATGAAGTTGATCAATTGTTAGAGCTGTAGTATAAGAATTTAATATATCACTACCTGATGCTTGCCCAGCGACTTTGAAAATTATATCACCACTAGCAGCTGAACCTGTACTAGCTCCAGCAAAAATTTCAAGATTGCCACCAGCTTTATTTGTTCCTGTGCCATTCCCTCCTTTAATTAATAATTTACCACCAGCTTCATCAGAGTGAGTTTTTCTTTTAATAGTTGAATCTCCGTCATCATCAGCTCCAAGAGTTAAAGTTCCACTGGCTGTTAAAGCACCAGTGATATCAACTAAAGTAGCAGTCATATCAACATCGCCACTAGAGATGATTTTCATGTCAGTCCCGTCACCATATATGTACTCACCAGCGTCGCCAAAAGCCAGTCTGTGATCGGCAGTAGCCATCAAACAATTATTTGAGCTCTGGTCGGTTAAGGTAAATTTAGATGTGCTTCCTACATTGATAATACAACTATCGGATAACAAATCTAAATCGTCACCAATAACGACACTTTTAACAACACTCAATCCACCGTCAGTTTGTAATGACCCATCAGTAGTAGAAGTAGCTTCAGTAGTATCGTCTACCATAGCTCGACCAGTAAAAGCTCTTGTTCCATCTACAAGTATATATATAGTATGATCGTCATCTACTAATCCGCTTAGAGCTCCATGACTTGTAATACCAGACCCTGTCCCAACCGCAGACCCACGAGTTCCTCCAATAATTCTTACTGGCGGCATTTCACCAGAAGAAGCAACAGCTACCCATTCATTCGATTGTTTACATATTCAA
>CALBXV010000411.1 GCA_937890045.1 uncultured archaeon | reverse complement strand
ATTTGGTTAGGTGTAATGTATTTTGGAAAATGTTGGGTAGATAATTATTTCAAAAACAAATCTGAAAAGTGTTGTATAAACAAAGGAAAAGAATGTCCTGGATGGGATGTTGATGCCAGTGAGGACGGGCAGTCTATAATTCCTTGTGAACATGAAGAATGTAAGACAACGAATAAGAAGTGGAGAGTGCATGAGATAGAAGATCAGGAGGATTTATGGTATTAATAAAGAAAGCAATGTCATTTTCAGATGAAAGCTCTTACTATTTAACAGTATTTGGATTAGAAATTAGAGAAGGATTCTCAACAATGATACATTGGTTCGATAGTAAGAGTGAGAGAGATTTAGAATATGTTAAACTAAAGGAGAAAGACAGTAAGTTAATATCTAATCTAAAGAAAAGGAGTAAATAATGGTAGATATGTCAGCAGTAGAAGTGTGGTTCTTTGTTTTGTGGTCAATAGTATTTTCAGTAACAATCTGGCTAATATTTATGGTATCTAAAGATGCTAACTATAAAATAGGTTATAAAGATGGATATATAGCTGGTTTAAGTAAACAAACTAACTGTATGGTAAGACACATGCACGATATGGTAGACACAGTAGTAAGCGATGGTGTTAGCACATTATTAGAAGAAGATAAAAAATGACTCAATTAATCGAGATAACCCAACTTGTTATAATATCAATAGCATCTATTGTATCAATTGGGTTTGTAATTTGGGTAATATATAAAGTATTAAGTAACAAATAACAGGAGCAAACAATGACACAGTTGCATAGTATATTAATATTAATTGTGTTAATTATATGGGAAAGAATCTGCAATTATTTATTAAATACGAAAAAGGAGTTAAAAATGCCAGAATCGGTAGTGATAAGTAAACAAGTAATATTATGGATAGAGCATCTTGCTCTAATATCAACAGGATTTATCATAGGTGCACTCGCATTCTATTTCAGAAGTAGACATTATCTTAAAACAAGGCTATTCACGAAAGATGAAGTCAAATCAATAGTACATATGGCTTTAGGTGAGGAGTTAACAAAGAAATGATTAATACAATACTTATAGTAATAGTCCTCGCTGGATATCTGGTACTGGTAGTATCAGAACACCTCAGGAATAATGATAACAATAAACAAACAGGAGTCAAATAATGACTAAACAACAAGCTGTGACTAAACAACAAGCTGTGATTAATCTGCTAAATAGGAAAATGGAGCTCGGGCAGAAGTATAAATATGATACAATACGCAAATGGAGCAATTCCGAAGGTCATAAAGAAGGTACTCTCACATCAGTATTAACTAAATCAAAGGGTACAGGAGCAGTTACACAAGATGAAAATTATGGATTGAGAGAAAGAGTGCGTTTAATCTCCTTTGAAGAAGTTCGTGAATATGATAAAACTCATTACACCAAGCAAAGTAACACAATTGGAGTCACTCAAGCACTATGTGATAAGGTCAAAGCTCTTATTACAACCAAATTCACTGACAATGAAGTGATGAATGTCCTGAAGATCAAAAAAAATGTTCTACAGGATATTAAAAGTTGTAACTATAATGTCAGACAGTTCAATGATATGTATAGGGCAAGAATAGCAATGAAGAAAAAGCTGACAGAGGAACCCAACACTACGGTTCTCTCAACTAATAACGACTTTATTGAATCATTGACAAACCTAATGAACGCTGTAGATGCAACAATAGTTGCATTTACGGAATATAATGTCTGATAATCTAATGGGTAGCATTGACATAAAAACACCTAATGATGACACAGATTATACATTGATGTTGAGTGAAGTATCTAAATACTTTAAGGTTGAATATCGACGTATGGTAGGTGAAATGACAAGAAACGACATCAGAAGGTTGTGGTACATATTACACGGGAGAAGCAAGTAATGAAAGAAGCTAGCGTAGAGGATATTAGTAAAGATCAGTTTCTCGCATTCGAAGGTGTAAGAAGATATGGAAGATGGAATATGTTTGATCCAATGGCTAAAAAAGCTAGTGGATTAGACAACGATACATATTTTGGAATAATACTTCATTATACGGAGTTAAAAGAAAAATATGTGAACAGGTTGGATGATGTATGGAAAGAAACTGAAAAAATAATGATAAATCATGAAAAGGAGGAAAAGTAATGGGATTCGATGTTTATGGTTTAAAACCCAACAACGAGCCTAAGCCTGATACGCCTGACTGGTCATCGGAAGATGATAAGACAATTAAAGCGTATTTTGCTTGGCAAGAGAACACCCCAGGCGCATATTTTAGAATGAACGTCTGGGGATGGCATCCACTATGGGATTTTGTTCATAATCATTGTCAAGATATATTTGAGATGTGTCTTGATGAATTTGAAGACGATGTAGATACATTAGACAAGATGTATTCAACATGTCATCATAATAATGGATTCATTGTCCCGGCTAATGTAGCAAGAAAGATGGCTCAAAGGCTCTATGATTTAGATAAAATAGGAATAATGGATGAAACTGAAGTCAGTCAGGACATGGAAATAGAAAGAATGACGATGGTAAACTGTAAGGTCTGCGATGGAACTGGTACAAGAAAAGGATGGGAAGGATGGCAAAGTGAAGATACATGGCTAAAAACACATCCATCTCTAGTAACTAAAAACAAGGCTAAAGAAGAGCTTTATAAAATACTTGATAAAGCTGCTGAAGAAGGAATAAAAGGTCTTGGAACAGGTGAAATAAGTTTCAAGTGGGCTAATGAAATGAAGGGCTGTAACATGTGTCATGGAATTGGCAAAGTAAAGCCATTTGAAGCTAATTATAAGATAAAAGCAGAATATATAAGGGAGTTTGCAAAATTCTGTGATAAAAGCGGTGGTTTTCAAATCTGGTAAATAACAGTAATCCGGGTGGCAGGAGGTTATCATTGACCTAACTCCCTTTCCTGTATATCTTAACATCATATCTCGGTCGGGAAAGCCTGTCACCCATCACTAACAAACAAAAAGGAACATAAAAATGGAAGGAACACAAGTAAGATACCAACAAGGTGATGTTATTCTAACTCTAACAGACAATATACCTGGCAGTCAATATAATATAGTAGATTGTGATAATAAAGTGGTAATTGCGGAAGGAGAAGGCACAGGGCACCATCATAGATTCGAACTAGATAAGTTATCTTCTGAAGTATCTGTGCAAGGATGGAAAAAACATTGGGATAAGTTTCCTACAATGATACAGATTACAGGTGGGTCTGCAACTTTATATCACGAAGAGCACAATCCAATTAATTTACCTGGAGGTGTATACCAGATCACATTTGTAAGAGAAATGGATCATATATCACGAAGGGAAAGAAGAGTTGTTGATTAATAAAACCAATAAGGAGTAATACAATGAACAATCTATTACACTTTTATGATACAGTTATGAAAAAAAAAGTAGGTTATATACATACATATGGTATAAATACTCGTAAACATGCTATATTTATAAAAATGAGCAATAAACAAGTAAATATGTACATAAGTGCGTATGCTGGTACAAATAGTGATCCATTAATAAAGTTATATGATAATCATTTTATTATAACTGCTAAAACAGGTGCTTGGCATTATAAGGAATTAGAAAAACATGGATTAATGATGAATATACATTGGAGGTGGGAGAGAAATGGAAATATTGTCGCATTCCCAAATGTAGAAACAATACCATTTGTTTATATGAAAGTATCATATAACAGTTCTCTATTAACCAAAATACCTAAAAAGATACAAAAAGCATATGATGACTTGATTGAAACTAATAGACAAGAAAGAAATGCTGCTAGTCGTAGTAATTATCATAATAAACAAGCTATGATTCGATTAAATAAAGCTGAACAAACAGGTGATTATAATAAATATATGCGAATGGATGATGTATTTAAATTACATAACGTAACAGATAGAAGGGATGTGATAGCTCATTTTGGTATGGACACAATTATCGCTACATTAGACCATAAGCTCGTAGATGTAGACACTGTGGGTAATAACTATTATGAGTTAATCGAAATCGATATACCTGATAACAGAGAATTAACAGGTTATAGAAAAGGCACATATTTAAGAATGGTGAATCCTTCTACAGAAGAAATACACTTTGAAGGTGTTCCTAACTATGAAGTGCCTCCGCCTCCAGGTAATCGTATAGGATGGCGTAGCAGAATAGAAGCAAATACCGTTAAGGCTGCTCTTGCTTGGCGTAACAATAATCTAAAGGGGGATTATATACCACCTAGGATACTTACTTAAAATGGAGGATGCAATGAAAGAAATCTATTTAGATAAAGACATAATACATGATATGTTAAAAATGATGGATAAGATTGATGATCTTGAACAGAAGATTATAAATGTCAATACGAAACTTAAATGGGTTAGCATGATAGTGAAGAAATTAGAGATGTGTAAAGAAAATGAAAAAAGTAAGTATGGTATATAAATCACATAACATATTAAAATAATCCGTAAATTCTTTTACTCAATAAATAGCTAAAAGGAGAAATCAATGGCTAAATACAATCAAATCGGTAAAGGTGCTGCGTTCACTAGGGAAAAGACTAATGAAAAACAGCCAGACTTTGGCGGTACTGTTAATGTAATGGATAAGGAGTTTCAAATCTCTTTATGGAAGTCACGTACAAAGAAAGGTGATCCATATCTAAGTATCCAATTCTCTGAAAGAATTGAAGATGATAGCGATATGTCTGGTCCCTGGGATAAAGAAGGATAGTGATTGATCTGGAGCGTGTATATGCTGAATACATAGACTCTGAACAAGATAAGCGTAGTGAGAAGTATGAAAATAATCAAGGTTGGCTTGGTGCTTCATCTACTGGTTACTGCTTTAAGAAGCAATACTATAAGTTGTCAAATGTAGAAGCTGAGGAACTTGATACACGAGTTTCTCGGCTTTTACGGTTAGGCACGATTGTTCACTCTGATATAGAGAAATCTATAAAAGCATATAATAAGTCGCACAAAACCGAAATAATGACAGAGAAAAGGGTTAAAATACCTAGTTTAAAAGTTATAGGTCATATTGATATACTTGAGCAAGATGGTGATATTAATAGAGTTTATGATTTTAAAACAGTCGCAGGTTATAAATGGCGTATGAAGTTTCGTCGCAAAGATGCAGACCCAAATGCTGACATCAATTATAATTTACAGCTTGGCACGTATGGACTAGCTATAAAAGATAAAGATGCCCCAGTATATAAAACAGAATTGTATCTATGTTGGTATAATAAAGATAATAGTGCAATGAAAAAACCAATAAGGGTCGACAGTGAGTGGATAAATAAAGCCGAGTCATACTGGGAGAATTTATGGCAGTCTATTGATAGATGGTCTGACATTGATCCCGATGATATACATGTTCCAGACGTGATTGGTTCACCAATGCAACAATGGGAATGTAATTATTGTCAGTATGCTTATAGATGTAATAGTCCATACATAACAAAGAAAAAAATAATAAAGGAGAAATAAAATGATATCAGACATATCAGCAAAGATAAACACAAGAACACCAAGCAAATGGACTTGTCAGTTATTTGGTAGTGATTCCGATATTGAATGGACACCGCAAAAAGGTAAAGAACCTAACTGGTTTTGGAGAACTATGCAGTATTTATGCTTTGGGAATAAATGGATAAAGGC
>CALBXV010000410.1 GCA_937890045.1 uncultured archaeon | reverse complement strand
ACCTGTTTATAGTTTTCTACTTCAACGAAAAGGAAGATTAAATCCTTTCTACGTTGTATTACCCAATCAAAAAGAATCTAGAAATAGTGATTTTATAACTTGGTTAGCAGCAAACACAAATAGAGCTATATTAGTTGATGGAGCTTTAAATGCAGGAGTAGAGGTAATGAAACAAAAAGTACATTCTACTACTCCAGCAACTCAACCACAACCTGGAGATATGTTTACAATTACAGACTCTGATGATAGTTTACACACTAAATCATACAGAGTTACCAGAATTACAAATGAGGATAACTTTTTAACTGGATCAGAACCTGCTGCTGCAGAAAGATATGTATATTTTACACCAAACCTTCAACGAAGTACTAAGGATGAAGCTATAATAAATTATACCAACCCACAAATTCGAGTAATACTTAAAAATGATGTTCAAGAATTTAGTTTAGGTACTAATAATCTTTATACCTTTGGATTACAATTACAAGAAGCACAAGCATAATGGCAGAGCGCAATTTAAATACAACTTTAAAAAAACGGCTTATAAACAATGAGCCGTTTGTCTATGCTCATCTAATAAAGTATGAGCGCCCCTCCGAAACTTTAGTAAGTGGTAAGCATAGTACCGATGCAAAAAGATATGCATATTTAACAGATGCAGCAGTAAATATTGCATTTGATGATGGAAGCTATGCAACAGATGGAACAACAGCTAATGGTAGTCAAACCTATATAGCAGATAAAATAGCAAAAATAGGATCTTATTCTGAAACAAGTCAGGCAAAAGCAACAGGAATGACACTTGATTTGGGAGCTGAAAGTTTAAATAATTCAGTTACTGCTAGTATGGTTGTAGCAGTTTCGCCCAATACTATTACAGCTAGTACTATTGACTTTGTAGCTGAAGGCTTTAGAGAAGGAGATAAAATATCTATTACAAGTGGTAGTAATGATGGAAATGAATTTAAAGTTACGGGTATAAAAACTAATAATACAGTATTAAATGTAGAGAATATAGATAGTACTTTAGTTGCTCAAGACGCTACTTCTATTACTTTAAAAATAGTGTCAGATGAACTCAAAGGTCCTCTTTTAGAGATGAATGATGCTACTTTAAAATCATATCATAATAGAGATGTATTTATATATAAAGTCTTTTTAGATCCAGATGACTATACTATTATAGGAGCACCTAATCTTGTTTTTAAAGGTATAATAAGCTCAGCAAGCTTAACGGAAGACCCTAGTAAGGCTATGAGAGTAAAATGGAAACTTACAAGTCATTGGGGAGACTTTTCTGTAGTAAATGGAAGATGGACTAATGATGCTGTTCACAGAGCTTTAGATAATGAGGGAATACCACAAAAAGAACTTACTTTAAAAGAAGTTTATGCAAATGACTTAGGGTTTCAACACGCAGAAACAACACTACATATTTTAGCCTCTTATAAAGTTATAGAACAAGAAACTAGATATAGAAAGAAGAGCTCAAGTTTTTTCCAAAAAATTTCTTTAGGTCTGTTTGGTGGTGGTGGGATAGAAGCTTATGAAGTAGATGTAGAGGTGGAGAAAGATGTAGACTTAAACTGGGCTTTAAGTTCTAAGTATATTCCTGTAGTATATGGTATTGATAGAATATCTGGTATACCTATTTTTGTAGATACGAAATCAAATGATTCTAATAATATTTATATTGTTTACGCACTAGCTGAGGGAGAAATTGGAGGCATATATGATTTGTATGTAGAAAATGAACCTTTAGTTTGTTCAAATTTAGAAGATGCCGGTGATAGAGATGTACTTACTGGAGACAGTAGAGCGGATATCGATGTAGTTTGTAGAGGTAGAGCAGATAAAGGTGAAACTCTTGGTGGCGAAAATATGACCGGCCCGTCTACATATGTTGATTTTGCGTTGGAAGGTTTAGCTGGTAGTACAACTGGATTTCTTAGAGACGCAGAATTTAATATAAATAGTATTCAGTTTTATCAAATTGAGGGCATGGAAGTAGATGTAGAAGACTGGATGCCACTAGGATTAGTAGCAACTACGAAGGAAACTGATGGTTCAGGAGTATTAGATGGTGGTTCATTTATTATAGATAAGCCCAATAATGTAAGATTTACCCTTCATTCTGGAAAAACGGATCAAGCAGCAGATAATACTTTAGTAACTATAGCTGAAGGAGTTAAATTTAAAAGACAGTCTGATTATTATGCAGGTTCTGGTTCATATTGGGGACCAAATCATACTTTATCTGATACTGCTTATGTAGTAATAGATTGCGAAATTACAGATGAAGCAGAGACAGTTCCTGAAATAGAGTATGTTATAAGAGGAAAATATGTAGATTCTTTTAATTATGATTTTAGTTATTTACATGATCCTACAGTAACGATTACGGGGGCTGAAGCTGCAACTCACTTTAGTGTAGG
>CALBXV010000409.1 GCA_937890045.1 uncultured archaeon | reverse complement strand
GACGAGTTTGATTTATAATGGCTAAGCAAGATCCAAATTATACAGAAAAAGATGCTCAAAGAGATGCACGAAAAGCTGCTGGTGAACAGGAAAAAAATGCCCCTGGAGTAGGAAAAGTAGTTGAATCAATACCTCAATATGCTCCATTTATATCTGAAATTGTAGAGGTTAAAAGTCGTGATACTATAGTTGTAGAAGCAAATTTTAAAGATGAAGGAATATCATTATTGGCACAAGATGGTGATTATGAAGGTACTAACCCAAGAAAACCATTAACATTTCATGTTACATTTGATAATATTGATGTAAATGATCTATCACATTATTTGTATACAGAAGATAATAATCTTTATTTAATTGTAAATACTCATCAGGAATCAGAGAAGAAAAAATTATTAAAATTATATTCATCAATTAGTGAAGCCTCTCTACAAAATGTTTCCGTAATAGAAGAAATTATTGATCCAGTTGAAGAAGATGTACTTTTAATACCAGAAGATGAGATTGATGAAGATGTAACTTTTTTATTAGATCCACAATTTGATTTAGAAGCAGCCCAAGGCTCATTTTTTGATAATAAATCAACACAATATAAAAATTTATCTGATTTAATAACAAGTGATGTAAATATATCAGAACAAATTAGAACAGATATATTAAGTTCTAGTTTACAATCAGTTGATTTAAATATAGATTTTGAAAAATATGATAATTTTACTGTATTTGGTTCTGCCGTATCTAAACTTGATAATGCAAAATATAAATTTGATAAGATAGAATCGTTATTAACTACATCTGCATCATTAGCAACTAGTTCTACTACAGGATCTTTAGGAAAAGAATTAAGTTCGGTACATAGACAAATTAGAGATGTTAAATTAAACTTTACACCATATGAAAAGTATTTGTATAGTACTGTTTCAACTGTTGTAAGTGGATCAGAATTTTTAGGGACGGAACGATATAATGCATCATGGCCAAAAACTGGAAGTGGAACATTTAGTGATCCATATACACCAATAACTTCATCTCATGCAGATTTTACATCTTGGTATGGGAGTGTTGTAAATGAAACTGGTCAGGCATATAGTGCATCGGTATTTGATATGGATAATGAAAATAGATTAGCTAATAGAATACCAAAATATATTGTACAAGATAATTCCAATGAAGATTTTTTAAACTTTATAGATATGGTTGGAGAAATGTATGATGAAGTATGGACATATATTAATCATATTCCAAAAATATATGAAACTTATGATTCGAATAAAAAAGGATATTCAAATGATTTAATTCAAGATGTAGCGAAAAGTTTTGGATTAGATTTGTATAATGGGGCAGATTTATTAGATTTACCAAGATATCAATACGGGCAATACCAATCAGGATCTGATTCTGCGTTCACAACATATTCAGCTGAACCCCAGAAAGATTTAGGTAGAAAAATACATAGAAGATTGATTAATAATATACCCTTTTTCTTAAAAACAAAAGGTACATTAAAATCTTTACGGGGAATGGTTAATATGTTTGGAATCCCTGCTACTATTTTAGATGTTAGGGAATACGGTGGTCCATCTCTTCCTGGTCAAGTAAAATCATTTAATATAAAAAGAAAGTTTACTAAATCTTTAGATTTTAGAGGTGGGCAATATGTTCAAGTACCTTGGGCACACGATGGAAGTACAGGAAGAAGACCAGATACAGTTGAATTTAGGTTTAATTCTGTAAATAGTGGAAGTCAAACTCTTGTTGAAGCTGTAGATGGATCTACAAAACATTGGGAAGTTAAATTAAGAGAAGATTCTACTACAACTGATAATGTTGGGCATGTTGATTTTCAATTATCTGGATCAAGTGGCTATGTTTCAATGTCTACAAGTGCTATGCCATTATATGATGGTGAATTTTGGTCTGTTATGGTTTCAAGAGAATCTGGTAGTGGTGCATATGTAGCATCTGATAGTGGATCTCAAGCCGTAACATATAGATTAGCAGCTAAAAAATATGATGCAGGAAGAGGTAAGATATATTATACGTCTGAAACTTCTATGTCTATAGATGGGGCTAATACAGTTTCTCAATCATTGAATACTTCTTGGTTAACTCCTAATCAGGTTAATGTTGGTTATGGTGCAGCTGGATATTTAACTGGTTCTATGATGGAGTTTAGATATTGGAATTCACCACTTACAATGTCGGCATTTGATAATCACGTTACTTCACCAAAAGCTTATAATGGAAATCATGCTTCAGCTTCGTATACTGATTTAGTATTTAGATTATCGTTTGATGATAATAAAGATTTGAGTGTAGCTGCAAATACACAATTACAAGATAAAAGTGGAGATACTTCATTAACTACAATTACTGGTAGTGCTAAGAATTTTAGTGGAAATTTTTATGCTAGTGTAGTAGATGAAGATAAAATGTTAGTACCAAATATTGGTCCTAAGAAAGAAAGTAATGTTAAGATGCGAGTTATTAGCTCAAGTCTTGAAGGTGGTGGCTTACAACCATATATTCCAGGATATAGTTCTAAACGATCGGAAAAAAGTTTATTAGATGCAGCTCCAAAAGATTCACCGAAAGTAGGAATATTCTTCTCACCAACAGATGTAATAGATGAGGATATTGTTAGATCTTTAGCAGATTTAGATTTTCATCAATATGTTGGAGATCCAAGAGATTTACCTAAACCAAGATATAGAAGATTACATGAAATAAAAAATGCGTATTGGCAAAAATATAGTTCACCAAATAATTTTTGGGATTATATGAGATTAATAAAGTATTTTGATCAGATTATATTTAAACAAATAAAAGATATTTTGCCAGCTAGAACAAGGCCCGAATTTGGATTAACAGTTAAACAAAATATTCTTGAACGATCAAAAGATATTATTTCAAGAGGATTAAGTTTTGAATCCCCAAATTTTGAAGGACACATAGATGCATCAATATATGCAAAAGAAGTTACTACAAAATTAACTGGAAGTATAAATGATAAGGAAGGAATTATTTCTGGATCTACTGAAATATTTAATATACCAACATTAACCAGATTAAATTATACAGGATCACATAAAGGATATTGGGGAAATACATATATATCTTCTTCAGTTACAAGCGGTGGTCCTGAATATGTGTTTGAAGAAGTTTTACAACCAGAAATAACTGGCTCGATTATTTCACCACATAATTTAGAAACAAAATATTATTATAGTAGTTCAGTAAGTCGATCTTTGAATTTATATTATTCTTCATCAACAGCTCGTTCCACTATAGATAGTAAATATGATCAATTTAGTGCATTAGCTAATTTGATGTTTGAAGGATGTAAACAGACTAATGCTACGACTGTGTTAAATAATTATGCAGGAAACTTTGATCCAGTAGAAACTTCGGATACTACTCCACTAAGAATAGTATCTCAAGATCCTGGAAAATCACAATTGAGAATAGATTAATGTATAATATATTTTATTATTATATTTATAGTAGAGTAAACGCAGTTATATACGAAAACCAAATATACTTAGGAGTAAATAATGGGATTTTTAGATAATACCACGCAAACCATAGATGCTATTCTTACCAAAAAAGGTAGAGAATTATTGGCACGTGGAAATAATGAATTTAAAATTACAAAATTTGCATTAGGAGATGATGAAATTGATTATGGTCTCTATGATGTTTCTCACCCAAATGGAACTAATTCATATGGAGCGGCTATAGAAAATATGCCGTTACTTGAGGCTATTCCAGATGAGAATCAGATAATGAGATACAAACTTGTTACTTTACCAAAAAATACAGTTAAATTACCTGTTATTAAGTTGGCAAGTTCAGCATTAACATTTACAACCGCAAATGAACAACAGATTATATCACCAGCAACAACTAATGGTAATGATGGAAAAGGTGGATATACATTTATATTACATAATTCGGATGCAGCAGATTTGTTTGTATCTGCAGGTGGTGGGGTTGAACAACGAGGTGGAACTGTTCCAGTATTCCTTAGTGATGCTGATAGGAAGAGAAGTACTACAGTAATAGGTAAAGTTGTTAATATAGTATCCAAAGCAACTACATCAGCAATTACAACACAGTTGACTATTTTTGGGAATGATTCTGGAGCATCTCAAACAATTAGTGTAACTGTAAGTGCAAATAGTTAGGAGTTAGAAAATGGCTGAAATATATACAGTATTTAATACAGAAGAAGATATAATAACCGATATTAATCAAACTATTAGTTCTGGTTTATGGTCGGGGGGTATTGGAACGCTTCAAACAATGCACACTTCTTCTACACAAAGTGGAAGTTCGGGAAAATATTTTTACGATGTTTATAAAACCAATCCTTCTTCAGATAGCGAAGCAGAGGTTCAGTTTTCAATGGCGTTTGGACATTTAGATGGTAGTGGAAGTGCTGGGATATTAGGAACTTCATATACAGATAGACCATCGGCAGCTGTTTATTCTCAATTTAGAAATTTACTTCTTGCACCGAATGATACTAAGTTTACTTTTTCTCCATCTAAAGATATAAAACACATTTACGCTATTTCTATGGCTAGAGCTAGGATGCGTGAAAAAGTGGATCCAGGGAACTGGGAATTACATTTAAGTAGCAGTGCAGGAACTGTAAAATTGATTGATGATAGTGGTGCTACAACTGATCCAACAGTTTCTCAGGGCGGTAGAGTTTTTAATGTAGTAAGTGGTTCAATAGCAAGTGGCACAGCAGTAACAGACACAGCGGCAGCAAGTGAAACAACTGATGGTGCGTATGGATTATTTTATCCTGATATGGGTATTATGATTTTAAATGGGCAAAAACTTGATCAAGGATATCTTGCATTAGCTACTAATACTGCATCAAATGCTGCTCATAATAATACGGGTAAATTATATAATTCCGTTTCTGCAAGTTCTTATTTTGTAGCTAGACGGGAAGAGCAATTAAGTACTACACATTATTTTTGTAGATTAACTAATAAGAAATATAATTTTAGTACTAATCCTACATTTTTTACTCAATCTGATGGCTCACTAACAGTATCATCTATGCAAAATGATCCTAAGGTTTATATGACAACCGTAGGAATGTATAATGATTCTAATGAATTGTTAGCAGTTGCAAAATTATCTAAACCTTTATTGAAATCATTTTCTAGGGAAGCTATTGTAAAAGTGAAGCTCGATTTTTAACGGAGCTTTTTAATGTATAAGAATTTTCAAGATGGCGATACTTCTGTAGAATCGTTTAAAACCCACAAATCATTCTCGTTAACTGATATGGATAGTGGGAGTGGTGTTTTTGGTTTTAGCGCTAATAGTAGTTCTGCACATTTATTTAGTTCCTCATCAGCTGTCTCTTCAAGTTATTATAGTGGATCTGTTTCGGCTGATAATACACCTTTTGCAACATATTATGCAATTCCAAGTTGGTTTACAATAAATCGGTTATATTATTCTAAAAAAGATGAACCCTGGAATTCTTTTGGTATTAACAATGTAGCAAATAAGAAAATGACGTTACATGGTTCTGCTCAAATATTAACAATACCACAACAATTTTTTGGAGAAGAAGTAAAACCAGGCTCAGTAACAATTACTGATAATGGTGGTGCAACAACATTTACATTAAAAGATGATGGGTTTGGAAATATTTATGATAATACAAATTCAGCATCATTCGCAGCAGGAACTACGGGTTCTGTAGGTAATATTTTTTATTCACACGGAATTGTAGCTATAACAGATACAGGTTCATATTCAGTAGTTGGTTCTGCTACTGGTAGTGATGGATTTGAAATTGATTTTAAAGCAACTCAAACACATTATGAATATGAATATAACTGTACGGTGGATCGTGGAGAGTTTAATAGTACTACTAATATTAGTATAGCTAAAGATAGAGGTGGTAGACACACACTTCCAAGTGGACTTCCTACATCTTTTATTAGTAAATTTTTTCCTCCAGGAGATAATCCTACTAATGGAACAGGCTCTTTATCAGGATCATACACAGCCGCTTCAGAATCTATTGATTTAGCAACAGGCAGTTTATTTAATCCATATGTTACTTCTATTGGGTTATATAATGATAAAAGTGAATTAATGGCTATTGGTAAATTAGCACACCCGATTAAAAATGATGATGAGTTATTGTTAAATTTTGTGGTGAGGTTTGATGTTTAAAAGAATATTATTAGAAAGAGCAGATTTTCAACTTATTGCATCAGATTTAGTAAAATACTATAATTTAAAATCTAAAATAAAATTTGGAGCAAGTTCTAATCAAGCAGATTATAATTGGATGACAGATACAATACGTTTAAGAAGTAGTTATTCTACAGTTAAAGAACTTATTATAACAATTTTACATGAGATTAAGCATGCTATAGATGCTAAAAAAATGGGTAAAAAGAAATACGAAAAGGCATATCAACAAGCAGGCAATATTGCTGTGAATAAAGGTAAAGATTTTCACGATGATAATAAATTTGAGGAAATTGCTGAAAAATGGGCTATTAAAGAGTATAGTAAATGGAAAAATAAATTTTAATAGGAGTAATAAGTAGAAAATGACATTGAAACCTCGTAGTGCCAAGGCGAAGGGCCGAATTTTGCAAAATAAGGTAAGAGACCTTTTATTGGAAACATTCAAAGATGAATTAGAACCAGATGATATTCGTTCGCAAATTATGGGAATGAGTGGAGAGGATATAGTTTTATCCCCTGCAGCTCGTAGATTATTTCCATTTAGTGTAGAATGTAAAGCACAAGAATCTCTTAGTATTT
>CALBXV010000408.1 GCA_937890045.1 uncultured archaeon | reverse complement strand
CCTCTTGATTCTACTGCTAATGCACAAGGTAAACCAAGTTTTCCCAATCCTATAAATCCTACATTCATTTTAACTCCCCTTCAAACATTTTCATAACTCTCGTATCTATAAATTTTAGAAGCCTGATTTTTTAAAATATCCAAATCTTGACCACAAACTACTGCACACCGTTCCATTTTACCATCTCTAATAGAATCTTTAATCCAAGATTCACTAACTTTCCGAAATAAATCTCCCTCTATAATATCTTTTAAAGAATTAATTTTTGCATTTAATTTATCTTTTCCACCTGTATTATAAATTAAATTCCAAAACTGTTTTGATGATTTACTATCTTTAACATATTCTCCATACATTCTATCATGTAACCATCCACAAGGAACTAAAAGTCCTTCTGCAGAAAGATATATTTCTTTCTTAGATTTAACAAGACATTTTATCGGAACTTCATCAAGATAATCATCAAATGAACTAACTTCCTTTATAATATTATCAATCTTCTCTAACGAAACATTTCTATATTTTTCTTGTCTTGGTTTTTCTAAATAATATTCAATATTACCTTCCTTATCCAAAACCTCTTGTCTTTCTATAATCGTATGATCTTTTGTTAAAAATCTTCCAGTCTTTTTAGATGTGAATCTTTTAAACCCAAGTTCCTTAGAGAAATTTTCTATATCTTCAACTTGATGTTCATTGTGTCGAAATACAAGAAATTCCCATATTGCCTCTCCACCACTCTTTATGAAAGATTTTGCATTCCTAATAATTTTATTATAATCCGTCCATCTCCTATAAATATGATTAGTATCTTCATCACCATCAATACTAAAAACAACATAACCATTATCACCAAGAACATCTGCTATCTCACCCCACCATTTTTCAGTTCTGGCAGAACCATTAGTATTTAATCCAATTTCCAACTTTGAATTTACTCCCCTTAACCACTTTATTACTGGCAATATATCCCTTGCCCAAATAGGATCACCATAAGTTCCACAAAAGAAAACCAATCTTAATCTCTGAACCAATTCTATTGGAAATATATTCTTAATATCATCTAACGACAACTCACATATTGGTAAATCTTCAACCGTTTTACCACCATAAACATTTCGTGGACATTGTGGACATCCGGCACCACATTCAGTAGTTAATTCTATTTGACAAACTTCTAAATCGTTATAATCTACTATCATTTTGAATTTCCATACTACTAATAACCACACTTTTTGGTTGATTTAATATCCAATGAATAACTTCTACTATATAAAATGGTTCTAAAGGTATAACTTTATCAGATTTATGTTTTAACATTTTTGTATTTATTTGTGCTGGTTCTAAAGTTGTAACCTTTACAGAATTATTTTTAGAAGATTGTAACATATTACTAAACTTTTTAAGAGATGACTTAGAAACATTATAAGTTAGTCTATCATAATCTATACCTGGCCAACCACTTGAATTCGCAGAAGAACTACATATATTAATAATATGTCCACTTTCCATTTTTTTGTAAAACTCTAAAGTCAAGAACGAAGCAGACAAAAAATTACTTTCAAAAGTTTCATAAAAACCCTTTTCATAAACTCCAGCACAATTCAATACAACACTTGGGTTATATTTATCTACCAATGTTCGTAAAAAATCTTTATCTCTTAAATCACCTTGTTCTCTTGAAATTGGAATAACTTCATACAATGTTGAAAAATGTTTTACACATTCTTTTCCAACTCCACCATTAGAACCTATGATTAACATTTGGTTATTCATTTGTTATCGCCTCTAATTCTTTAAATGTTCTATCAATATTATAATGATCATTAATTAATCTATCATAATTATGCTCAACTATTCCATCAATATCAGACAAAAATTTGTTTATTTCTAATTGATTCATTGAACATAATTTTTTTACTTCTTTTATTATTTTTATAATTCTTTTATACGGATGTTTTTCTTTATCGTATGATTCATCTATAAGTGGATGAAAAGTTTTAAACCCTTCTTTATGTAAATAATCTAATGTTTTATAACTCCCCACTAAAACAAATGGATGTTTGTTTGCAATAGACTTCCATATCTTTTCACTTAAAAATAATGTATCTTGTACAAACTGACTTTCGCTAACCAACGAAAAAAATGTTTTTTCATATGGCCAGGGTGGAGATGTATCAAAATGATTTGTATTCCATTCATCAACATCAATTATAGATGGAGCCCTTTCTTTCAATTTATCTACAGATAATAATAATTTATTTTGAAGTCTCGTTCCAATATTAAAAAAACTTATTAATTTTTCTCTAAAATGTTTTTTACTAAATTTTGGATATGAAACCAGTCCTTTATCAATAAGATTTTCTTTTTCTAATAATGCCAATAATAATAATCTATGTGGATGTACCATAGCTCTATTGTAACATAAAAAATGTTTTTCTATATTTTTATTTAGATCTTTTTTAGCTAAAGCCCATTTTTGTTTATAATCAATATGTCTATATCCAGAAAATTCTATTATACTAAAATCTTTTTCATTTTTATACTCACTATTTGGTTTCCACTTACTAAACTGTTCTTTGGCAATCATATTGCCAGTAATAAAAACAAAATTTGATGGATCAATTTTATGTTTTAGAAGTTCTTTATAAAATTCTTCAAATAAATTAATATTAACATGATTAACTGGGGCAGCTTCGCCTGCTTGATATAAACAAATTATTGCTTTATTATCTCTAACACTACTAAGTGATTCTTTACTCATTCCTGCAGTTAATGATTTAATTACATTAGGATTTTCATCACGATATTGACCTAACCATCCTCGTGAATCACCACGTGGTTCAATCATATAAATCCACTTAGAATCATAATCTTTCTTAATTATATTTTTAACACTATCCACTGACCAATTAAAATTATTTTTATTTAACAATTCTCCCCACCAGGGTGGTGAATATAAATTAAAAACATTAAATTCTGCACTCTTATAATTAATAATACCATTTGTATGTAAAATTTCTTTTTTATCACTAACAAAATCATAACCAAACCTAAACATTTAGACGCTCTTTTATTTTTAAAAATTCAGGAAATGTTTCTAAAAGATTTTCATTTCTCATTTTATCTAATCTCTCCATATTTTTAAAATACAAAGGTAATAAATGTGAATTATCTGAATCATTCATAAATTTCATACAACTATCAAGGTTACTAACAAACTCATGACACTGATCTTCAGAAAATTTACTTTGTATTTCTTTCTTAAATTTATTAAGTTTTTCTTCTAATTTAGATTTATCTTCGGGTAATAAAGTTTTTAATGACATAAAATCGGGATCGTGAAGATAATGAATTTTTATATTATTAGGATATTCAACAAATTTAGATTTCAATAAAAACTTAAAGAAATCAATAGAATGTAAATAATTAGAATTTTGCCAAACAAACTGAACATTAATCACTATTCGAGAACATTCATTTCTAATAATTTCTCTATTTTCTAATATCTTATCCCATTTCATACCACTTCTTAACAACTCTCCTCTTTTTTCCATCCCATCAAGACTAATTGATAAAGATATATTATTCCAGGGTGGTTTATTTAATAATTTTTTCCACATTTTTATTAAATTATATTTCTTATATGACAGTGTACTAAAGTTAGTATTGTACCATAAAGATGGTTTCTTTTTTAATTCAATAAGTCTTTCAAGAACTTTGTAATGATTTTCTGTTATTAATGGCTCACCACCCGCAAAATAAATAAATTTTAAATTTTTACTTTTCAAAATAGGATCAATTTTTTCCATTAATCCACCATATTCATCGGAATCAATTACTTTTGGTAAGGTGTCTTTATTATATTTTTTAAAATCATAAAGAGAAGAATTCCAAGGTTCGTTTAATTTTTTTGCGTTGTCCCACCACGATGAACTAAAATAATGATTACAATCCCTACACTTAAAATTACACAAATTACTAAATCTTATATCAAGATACTCAATTTGTAATGATTTTAATTTGCCATTCCTCTTATCAGTATTTTTTAATAAAGATTGTTTTTTATTATCTTCATTTAAATAATACGAATTATTTTTTTCTAATCTCTGTGAACCTGCACCTAGTTTTTCCTGATCATAACAAATTCTGCAAACTGGATTTTCTATATTTTTCATCATATCCAATCTAACCTTACTCATGGCATTACTGTTTAAAGCCTCAAGAACACTTGGATCAGTTTCACGCCTTCCAGATATACTTAAAGATTCATCTCTGAATTCATGATAATCTGAAATACAACAGGGTCCTACCACTCCGTCTGTATTAGTATAAAGGTGGATCCACGGTAATATACAAAAAGTATCTTTTTTATATGACATTATTGTAATTGTAATCCTATATTATGTTCCGTTATAATTGACGACTGCAACTGTGTGGCCGATAAAAACTTTTCAACGGGTAATTTTCTCTTTGGATGACCTTCATATCCCAATTTTTGTAATTCCAACAATCTTTGATAAGATAAGTTATCACTCTCCATTATCCTACCATTTTGTTTTCCATATTCTTTCCAATCATTGGTAAGAATTCTTAAACCATAATCCCCACGTTCTGCTTGGTTTCTTAATGTAGTTCCTACAAATGGAACGGCAATAGGAAATGTTATAGAATACATATCTAATGTTTTTGAATATTCTATTGTTTCCATTGCAGTTTCTTCGGTTTCCCCTGGTAATCCTAATATAAAACTTCCTGCTGCAATAATACCTGCCTCATTTGTCCAATCTACAGCCTGTTTTATATATTCTTTATCAAACCCTTTCATAGATGTTTTTAAAATTCTATCCGACCCACTTTCAAATCCAAAAAATATATAATAACATCCAGCCTCTTTCATTTTTTTCATAAACTCTAACGAACAAGTATCTACACGAGTTTCACAGGACCACCTAAGTTTTTTACTAATCCCTCTATCTATCATCTTCGTAAATAACTCTGTACACCATTCTTTACTTGAAGTAAAAGTCTCATCACAAAAAGTAATTGACTCACATCCAAATTCATTCATATTATGTTCAATTTCTGCCAGTACAGACTCTACTGACCTATTTTTTCTACCTCTACCAAACTGACGATAACAAAATCCACAGGCTGAAGGACATCCTCTACTCGTACTTATAGGTAATTCTAACGCCGAAAGATGGGGATCTGCACCTGGATACATATCAAGATCAAATTCTTCCCATGCAGGAAATGGAAGTTTATCTAAATCTTTTACCTCTGGCCAGCCAGTATGAATTCTTTTTGGATTTTCTTGCCAAGACCTAAACATTTTAGATTCGAGAATCTCTCCACCTTCTCTTGAAACCACACCGTGTACATTATGTATCGGGTTTCCAGCCTTTAAACCTTTAACTACATCAAGTATAACATACTCAACTTCTCCACCAATAACAAAATCAAACCCTTCAAATTCGTTCAATGTTTCTTCTGGTATAGAAGCTGCATGGGGACCACCAACACATATATTAGAAGTAGGATGACGTTTCTTTATTAGTTTTGCAATTTCATTTGCTTCCTGAACTTGAACTGAAAAACATCTAAGTCCGATTAATGTTGGTTTTTGAGTTTTAATCGTGTTCAAAACTTCTTCAACGGTAACACCACAAGATGGCATATCATGATATTTTATCTTTAATCCATGTTGTTTTGCAACTGCTAT
>CALBXV010000407.1 GCA_937890045.1 uncultured archaeon | reverse complement strand
ACCTCTTTTTCAGTTAATGGTTTTGAAACTAATTCAGTAAGTGAAGATGAGTTTTCTTCTTTAATAAATATCTCATTCATTTGTTTTTTAACTTCCTTACGAACTACTGCTTCAATTATTTTTAATAACTCTTGTTTCTTCATTTTGTATCTCCTTTATTATAAATCATCTATGAACGCTTGTAATTCTGGATCTGAAAAACAGGATTCTAATTCTACAAGTTGTGCAGCTAATTCTGCATTCAACGCAGATGAATCTACAGCAGAAAAATCGGTATCTTCAGTTATGGATGTCCAATCTCCACCAGCGGCCTCACAATCTTCTTGATTAGTATGTTCTGCTATTGAACAGAATCCAAATAATTCTCCATCATCTCCTGCACCACTAGCACCACCATCAGACATACTATCTAATGTAGTTGCCTCACTTAACATTTGATCATACAATTGTTGAAGTTCTTCAATCTCTTCAGGATCAATCCATGTTCCTCCGGCCGCTTCACAATCTTCTTTATTAGTTGGTGGTGCCTGTCCTTGTGCTGCTGCACATTGTGCTAAAATTGACATCAATTGTGATTGTAATATTGGTAATATGGCCGTAAATTTTGCAACAGTTGATACTAACATACTAACCATCATATCTACAAGACTCATAATTTGTAACATTTCCAACATTTTTTCCACAAGTGGAACTACTGGAACTGGAAATGTTATCCATTTTAAAAGTTTCTTTAATGCTTTAAGTACTGCTTGAATTTTCTTTATTACTGCCATTATTTTCTGTAAAGCTTTCATTACCTTCAATAGAGTTTTTATAGTATCAAGTAAAAATTTAATAGTGTCGGGTACTGGTGGTTTACAAATATCATCTGGATTAAGTTTTGCCTTATCAATAATTTCATCAACTGCCTGTTGAACTTTACCTAAAACAGCTTGAACTTTAGCCAGTTGTTTTGTTATATATGCAGTAAATCCACTCAGATTAAAAAGTTTTAATTCAGGAAGATCAAAATTCAAAAAGTCTGCTAGCCAATCTTTTTCTTCATCTGATGGTGTATCGATACCACCTACCAACCCAGCACAATATGGACCAAGTTCATCGTCTGATAGTGGAACAACACCTACCGTTTCTGACCCAGGTTCTGGAGTATCTTGACCCAATTTAACCGATTTTTTACCAACACTTTTTTTAGTAGTTCCAGCAAGTGAATGCATTAATTCATCTATATCTGCTGATGAGGGTCCAGCAATTGCTTCTTTAGTCTTAATAGTATATGGGGCATCATGCCATTCACCATTTTCATAAACTTGTCCCTGGAGAACCTCCGTTCTGGCTGGTACAGACTCTCTTGGTTTAAATGAAAAAACATCATTACCTGTATCTGGCCATAATACAGTTGCACCATTATCTCCGGCATAGCCATCAGATTCTGCATATAAAGGAGCCCACGATTCTACACCATTAAAACGGCCACTCCCCTTAATAACATCACACCCCATTATTATTTCTTCGCCTGGTTGTAAAGTTACTTTTTGTTTTGCTAAATAATCACATCTTGTAGGCATTTATTTTCCTTATTTTTAATTTGGCCATGATGGTAATCCATCATCTTTCTCCACATATAAAGACATTATATGGTCATGAAAAGTCGTAACCTCTATATCTGTATGCGAAACAATTACCGTAGCACCTTCTTCTCCCATAATTCCAGAAGTATAAGTAATTTCATGAGCCACACCCGGTGCGGAAGTATGCATAATATGTTCTGTAAACCCGACTGGTTTGTATCCTGATGGAACTTTAGGATCTTCTAATTTCTCAATATGAATTCCGGGATGACCAGCTGCTTCTCCACCTTCACCAATTATTGTAATAAATTCATCATATCGTTTAGGTTGACCATCAACCCATACCATACTATCTTCCCGTGCTTTCTTTATCCACGCAGCTGTTTCTTGTTCTCTATTTGGTTCTTTTCGTTTCTTTGGTGGTGCAAATGGTGATGATCCCTTTATATGTCCAACAAAAACAGTTCTACTTTTTGGTTCATCTAATCTTTTTTTCAATGCCACCAATGAAGCCTTTAATTCTGAAGAGGCTGCGTTAATCGGAGTTAAAGTCGTAGGCGCCCAAGGTAATCCTGGACCGGCCACTGCTGAAGATAAAACTCCCGCAAATGAATTTATAGCATCTATTAATTGAGAAAAAAGTTTCATTGTTTGGTCACCACCAAGAACTGGTTCTATACCCATTATATCCTCAGGAAGTGTATGACTAGCTCTTTTACTACCGGCATCGCCTAACATAACTCTCCCCGAATCTTTTGGAACTTCAAGACCTATTTCTTTAGTTGCTGATAAACCTATCATAGACGGGGAACTCATAAGAATAGAATTTTTATTAGTATTAAAAATAAGTCTATCTGAATTTAAAATAATTTGTTTTCCACCAAATCCTACATCGTCTGCTTCACTAATTTTCGTTGTTCCAACTTCATACATATGATAAAATGGCCATATTCCAGGTAAAGGTCCCACAAAAGATTTTGTTCCTTTAAGGTGTAATTTCACTCGTTGATCAGTAGTAATCCAAATAGAAGAACCATCTAAATTTATATCTTCATTTACTGGTTTATCTTTTATAGTTGGTAATTCCCCCTGTCCCGCTCTCATTAAAATATTGGGACCATACTTATTTCCACCAAGATTTACAATATTACTTCCAAACCTAATTGATTGACCAAACCTTCCGTTAAATGTAATATCACCTTCTTCAGCTTGAAGTTGTCTTATTCTACCATCAGGTTTAAAGTACTTAATTTCAGGACTTTTACCGATATTGGACCCTACATGATGAGTACTGAACCCTGGTAAAAAATTAAAATTTACAGAACTATTAGAATTAATCTTTTGAATATAATAATATTCCTTAAAATAATTTTCTGCCACTATTACAAATTCTCCAGGAAGTGGATATTGTTTAATGTTTGAATCCAATGGTCGGGCCTCTATAACATCAGTTAAACTTTTAGCACTAACAGATAATCTAACCATAGCCCACCCATATTTTGACCAGTCTGGATCACCATCTTTATTAAGTGGTAAATCTTCTTCGTCTAAATAAATTTCTTTTACTTCTGCTGTTTCTAACTCATAAAATTCAGGACTTTCGTTTCCTGAAAAAAAGTTTTCAATATCAGTCATTGTAACTGGTCCACCTGCTGTTGAATCAGGTGGATCAGTATTAGGGGGATCTACTTTATAGGCCATTAATTTTCCTTAACTGTTTGTATATCTTCTGATATTTCGTCTGATTTTTTTTGTATATCTACAACTACATCATCTATACTTTTGAGTAATTGTTCTTTCTCTTTATCTGATAAACCGAATTCTGCCTCTGAGCCACCTTTGTTTTCGGCAGCAATCAATCGTTGTACAACGGTTGCCAGTTTGACAAGTTGTTCATCATTCTTTACATTTATGTCCAAATACTCTTTTATCATAGGAAT
>CALBXV010000406.1 GCA_937890045.1 uncultured archaeon | reverse complement strand
ATAATATTATGAAAAAATGTAGTCATCAAGGAATGGATTCAGACGTTATATTCTATGGAATGTTAAATTTAAATGATTGTGGAAAATTAATTACCACTATAGATATACACATATGTGCGAAATGTAGACAATTATTTTGTGACTATAAGAAAATTGGTGAGGCTGACGTAAAATATGGTGACTTAGGATTTATTGGTTTAAAGAAGGGAGAAAAATGGGCAGTAACATTATATAATTTAGGAAGTGGTGTAACATGGGAATTAACAGCTATAAAACCTGGTCAATTACTAAAAATTCAAGATAAAGAATTTAAAATAACAAAAAATTATACATTACCGGAATTTGAAAAAAGTGAAGAAAGATCAATCTATAAGTTAATTATTGTGGAAAATAATCTGAATAAAACATTAGAAGTCGGATTGCCGTGAATTGGCTAAAATTAAATCATAAAGAAATTAACTAATTAATTACTTAAAATATTATTTAAAGATTATATACATCATAATACCAAATTAAATAAGTGAATCTTATGGGTGACTGTTTTTGGAACCGAACCAATAAAAGATGTTAAAATACAATATAAAAAATTTCGAGTTAATAAAACTCCTATTGAGATATTTGCAAATATATATTCAGAATTTGATAATTGCTTTATATTAGAATCAGTAATAGGACCTAAGAAATTATCTGAATATTCATTTATAGGATTTAATCCTGAAACAAATATTAACATAAAAAATTCGCATATGAAAATGACTGATATCAATGGGAAAAAAAATAGTTATAAAATTAATGATCCGATTAAAGCAATACAAAAAGTATTAAATAAACGTGTTAAAGATGATGGAGCTGCTAGATTTACAGGTGGAGGAGTAGGATATATTTCATATAACACAGTTAGAAATATGGAAAAATCACTAGCTAAATCTACTTATGAATCAGAATATCCAGATGTTGAAATGGGAATTTATGAAGATGGAATAATAATTAATCATACTAATAATGAAGCGTATTATTTTCATGTTGGAAAAAACAGATTTAAAGATTTAACTGAAGTGATAAGAAAAAATTCAACATTAGACAAATTAAATTATAGTAATTTAAAGACAAACATGTCAAGAGAAAAATATGAACGTGCAGTAACGAAAATTAAAGAACATATAGTAGATGGTGATATATTTCAAGCAGTTTTAGCTAGAAAAATAGAATTTAATTTGAATGGTCAAATATTAGGTTTTTATAAACAATTACGAAAAATAAATCCATCACCATATATGTATATAGTAAAAATGGGAAAAAGAGCAATAGTTGGTTCAAGTCCAGAAATGTTAGTTAGAGTAATAAAAAAAAGAGTTGAAACTTTTCCTATTGCAGGAACTAGACCAATAGTAGATAATAAATCATTAAATCGTAAGTTAGCAAATGAATTATTATCAGACCCAAAAGATAAATCAGAACATGTAATGCTGGTTGATTTAGCGAGAAATGATGTTGGAAAAATATCTATACCAGGTACAGTAAAAGTTCCTGAATTTATGAAAGTACATCAATATAGTCACGTTCAACATATTGTATCACAAGTAATTGGAGAAATAAGTAATAAATATAATTCGTATGATGCTTTGAAAGCAGTTTTTCCTGCAGGAACAGTATCTGGAGCTCCAAAGATAAGAGCTATGGAGTTAATAGATAAATTTGAAGTTTCAGCTAGAGGACCATATGCTGGAGCTTTAGGATATTTTTCATTTAATGGGAATTCAGATTTTGCAATAACAATAAGAACATTAACAGTTAATAACCAACAAGCTACCCTACAAGTTGGAGCTGGAATAGTAGCAGAATCTATACCTAAAATGGAGTGGAAAGAAACCGAGCAAAAAGCTCAAGTAATATTAAAAACTTTAGAGAAATCAACTGAGTAGATTATGAAAGTATTAATAATAGATAATTATGATTCATTTGTTTATAATTTAGTACAATTAATTGGATCATTAAATACTGAAACATATGTATACAGAAATAATGAGATTAAAAGTGATGAAATAAAAAAAATAAATCCTGATAGAATAGTAATATCTCCAGGGCCAGGAAATCCGAAAAATCCAAGAGATTTTGGAATTTGTTCAAGTATTCTAAGAAACGAAAGTAAATATATACCCACACTAGGAGTGTGTTTAGGGAATCAGGGAATAATTCACTCATATGGCGGGAAAATAAAAAAAGCTAATATAATTAAACATGGGAAAACGAGTTTAATAAAACATGATAAAAAAGGAGTTTATAAAAATATAGATAGTCCATTTTCAGCTACAAGATATCATTCACTAGTTGGTGATAAAATCACAATACCAAAGTGCTTAGAAATAACAGCTACATCAATAGATGATGGAGAAATAATGGGAGTAAGACATGTAAAATACCCAATTGAAGGTGTGCAATTTCATCCTGAATCTATATTAACTAAAGTAGGAACAAAGATTTTAAAGAATTTTTTAGGTGTTTAAATTGATACAAAAAGGAATACAAGCAATAAGCAGCTATAAAAATTTAACATCAAAACAAGCAACTAGTATAATGCAAGAAATATTAAGCGGTGCTACTACACAAGCACAAACATCAGCGTTCATAACTGCGTTAAAAATGAAGGGTGAAACAATAGAAGAAATTACTGCATTTGCCCAAGTTCTTAAAGAGAATGGGATTTCAATTAAACCAAATATTAAAAAAAAAATTATTGATACCTGTGGGACTGGTGGAGATATTGCTCAGACATTTAATATAAGTACATGCACAGCATTTGTTTTAGCAGGATCAGGAATATGTGTAGCAAAACATGGTAATAGGTCTGTAACAAGTAATTGTGGGAGTGCAGATTTATTAGAAGGATTTGGGCTTAAACTAAATACAGATTCTAAGCAAATAGAAAAATCTATTGAAGAAATAGGAATTGGGTTTTTATACGCGCCTATATTTCATCCAACAATGAAATATGTTGCTCCAATAAGAAAAGAAATTGGAATGAGAACTGTGTTCAATATATTAGGTCCATTAATCAATCCCGCTAACGTCAAACAACAAATTATGGGAGTTTATAATGAAAAATTGGTGGAACAAATAATTTATGTATTAAAAAATCTAGAATTAGAAAATGCAATGGTAGTACATGGTTTAGATGGACTAGATGAATTATCAGTAATAGGAAGGACAAAAATTGGTTTTTTAAAAAATTCTGAAATAAAAATATTTGAAATAGATCCGAAAGAAATAGGATTACCAAGATATAATATAAAAGAAATTCAAACTGTAACTAAAAAAGAGAATATAGAAATTGCGTTTAAAATATTAAACGGTAATATTAAAAATGGAGGAAAGTTGGATTCTGTTTTATTAAATTCTTCGGCAGGATTATTAGTTACAGAAGAAGTTGATGATATAAAATATGGAATAGAGAAAGCTAGAGATGCAATACAAAGTGGCAAAGCGTATATGAAATTAAAACGATTAATAAAATTTTGTAGCGGAAATACAGAAGAGCTCGAAAAGTTGGAGAAGAAATATGAGTGATATTTTAAAAAAGTTGGTTTTAGATGTAAAAAATAGTATTAAAACTGGTTATTATGATGATATAATATCGGTTAAAAAAAATAAATATTCATTAAAAAATGAGGTGTTAAAAAATAAAATTTCTATAATATCTGAGATAAAATTTGCTTCACCATCAGCAGGAATTATTAGAGATTTTAAAGAAGATCCAGTAAAAATTGCATACTCAATGCAAAATGGTGGTGCTATAGCTTTATCAATTCTTACTGAAGAAAAAAATTTTAATGGATCATTAAGAACTTTTAGTAATATTGCAAATAATATACAAATACCTTTAATAATGAAAGATATAATCTTTACAAAAAAACAAATAGACGCAGGTAAAAAAATTGGAGCAGATGCAATTTTATTAATATATACAATATTTAGAGATAAATACACTAATGAGAGATTAGAAGATTTAATTGATTATGCACATAACAACAATTTAGAAATAATTCTTGAATGTCATAATAAAGATGAATTTAATGAGGCGTTAACTATTGATGCTGATATAATAGGGATCAATAACAGAGATTTAAAAACATTTAATACGAGTTTGAACACTACGAAAAAAATATTAGAGAATCAAAATCATGCAAATAAATGTATAATTAGTGAAAGTGGAATAAAGTCTTATTCAGATATACAAGATTTATTAAATTATAATGTAAATGGATTCTTAATTGGTTCCTCAATTATGAGTTCAAATAATATTGAAACTAAATTAAAAGAATTGATCAACAAATGAAAGTTAAAGTCAAAATTGATGGATTAACAAATTTAAATGATATTAATATGGTAATTGATGAAGGGGTAGATTTAATAGGGTTTATAACTGGATTCCCAGAATCTCCAAGAAATTTAAACTTTGAACAAATAAAATTATTTCTTTCACAAATTCCAAAACATATTTTTACAGTAATAGCTACAAAAATGGAACTGGTAGATGATCTGATCGAAAAATTAAATCCGGAATTACCAAAATTTTTACAATTATATGGAGAATTACCAGATGTAAAACAAATTCAAGGAATTCAACAAATAAAAGTATTACATGCAGATCCAAATATAATATTTGATAAAGTGAAAAATGATGTTAAACAATTTGATATTATTCTAGTGGATTCATCTGTAAAAGGACAATATGGTGGTACAGGAATAATACACAATTGGCAAATAAGCAAAGAAATTAGAGATTATATTTATCCAAAACCATTTATATTGGCAGGAGGATTAACCCCAAATAATATTATTCAAGCTGTAAAGAAAGTTAAACCATATGCGGTAGATGTCTCTAGTGGAGTAGAAACTAATTTAGGATTTAAAGATAAAATAAAGGTAAGAAATTTTATATTTAATGCAAAATCAGTAGATATTAAAACAAACGATTAGAATAAATCATCATTTCAATTTAAATGCGGTCGCCGGGATTTGAACCCGGGTTATTAACTTGGCAAGCTAATGTCTTACCAGGCTGGACCACGACCGCTTAATATTACTAAAATATTGAGTTAAATAAAATTTTAATAAAAGATGTATATTTAAAGGCAATTTTTGCATTGACTAAAAATAACTTGTAAGAAATTTGCCTTAATAGTAACTAATTTAAATATAAAAATAAATTTGTTATAGTTAGATGACAACAAAGATTGAACTAATAGAAGATATAAGCAATGAAATTAAATATTTAAAAGAAAAGAAAAATGCAGTAATATTATCTCATAATTATCAATTACCTGAAATTCAAGATGTTTCGGATTTTATAGGTGATTCATTAAATTTATCACTAGAAGCAACAAATACTACAGCAGATACAATAGTGTTTTGTGGCGTACATTTTATGGCTGAGACAGCTTCAATATTATGTCCTAGAAAAACTGTTTTAATACCAGATCTAGAAGCTGGATGTTCTTTAGCATCAACTATTAATATAGAACAATTAAGAGGATGGAAAGAAAAATATCCTAATGCGGTAGTTGTTAGTTATGTAAATACTACTGCAGAAATAAAAGCAGAAAGTGATTATTGTTGTACATCATCAAACGCAATAAAAATCGTTAATTCTATACCAAAAGATAAAGAGATATTATTTTTACCGGATATGTTTTTAGGCTCATACATTGCATCTAAAACAGAAAGAAATATTCATATATGGCCTGGTGAATGTCATGTACATGCAGATATGCGTATTGAAGATGTAAATAAAAAACTTGAAGACGTTAAAAATGCAGAATTTTTAATACATCCAGAATGTGGATGTGTATCAAAATATCTTTATCATTTATCAGAAGATAATATCAAGAATAAACAAACACATATATTATCTACTGAAGGAATGGTGAAACGAGTAAAAGAATCTCAGAATAATAAATTTGTAATAGCAACAGAAGTAGGAATACTACACAGAATAAATAAAGAAGTTAACAACAAAGAACTAATTCCATTAAAAGAAGATGCTATATGTAAATATATGAAGATGATAACACTAGAAAAATTACATCAATCATTAAAAAATAATATTTTTGAAATTAAAGTGTCGGAAAAAATAGCTAATAAAGCCCGATTATCTATTGAACGAATGATTGAGATAACATAAAAAAAACATAATTAATAATTTAATTTGTTAAGATAAGTATAAAGAATATTATGAACTTAATATAATAGAATAAATTATGAAAATATTATGTGTTTTATATGATGATCCAAAAGGTGGAATGCCTAAAAATTATCCATTAAGTAAACTACCAAAATTAGAAAAATATCCAGATGGTATGCCTTTACCAACACCAAAATCAATTAATTTTATACCAGGAGAATTACTAGGTTGTGTTTCTGGTGAATTAGGATTGAGAGAATTTTTAGAAAAAAGAGGTCACACATTAGTGGTTACATCTGATAAAGATGGTAAGGATTCTGTGGCTGCTAAAGAAATAATGGATGCTGATGTTGTAATATCACAGCCATTCTGGCCTTTTTATTTAACAAGAGAATTAATAGAAAAGGCAAATAATTTAAAAATGTCAATTACAGCGGGTGTGGGGTCAGATCACGTAGACCTACAAGCTGCAATAGATAATAAAGTTGATGTAGTTGAAGTTACTTATTGTAATTCCATTTCTGTTTCTGAGCATATTGTTATGATGATCTTAGCTATGGTTAGAGATTATCATAATCAACATGCAATTGCAAAATCAGGCGGTTGGAATATTGCTGACGCTGTACAACGCTCTTATGACATAGAGGGTATGCATATAGGTACTGTAGCTGCAGGTCGAATAGGATTGTCGGCTTTAAGAAAATTGAAACCTTTTGATACTCATTTACATTACTTTGATAGACATAGATTACCAGAATCAGTGGAAAAAGAATTAAATTTAAC
>CALBXV010000405.1 GCA_937890045.1 uncultured archaeon | reverse complement strand
TGAAAGGCTCGAGTCCTTCCATCCGAGCAGATTTGGACGTAATTTCCAACATGGCGAAATCTTTGGAATCAATATCACGATTGTCAAGGGAACTTCAAGAGGAAGTCCTAGAAAGAGTTGCGTCAGGAATATGTCCCATAGAGTTAGATGGAATACTCTATGAGGTCCCAGAACCTATTTTTGCTCTGATTAATAGTCTCGTTTCACAAATACAGGAGCTATCAAATCTAGATGAAATATCAGGTTATAAAGGGAACTAGGCACTACGTATACGATACTATTTCAGATTTTCATAATGACCACCCAGGCCAGACTCCCGTAAAAGATTGGAGAGTTGCTAAAGAGGGAGATTGGATTTGGAGTGATGACGATAAGATTGTACAACTCCTCAAAGTATCAAATGTTATAAGTCACCCAGGAGATAGGAAGAATTACAAATATGCGAAAGGATGGGTACGGACGGTTGTTGGTACGTTTCTCAACAGGTCTAATACGATTATGGATACAGATTTTGAGAAGCATAAAAATCGTTATACGTTTAGTGGTAAGATCAAAAGTCCTTCAACAAGGATCAAGGAAAGAAAGAACCTCACAAAGAGAGAAAGGATATTCGCTACTTCGGTAGTGGCTGGGCGGAGTGTTCTCAAAGCTTATAGAGAAGCCTTCCCATCGGTCTCTAGTGATAAAGAGACCCAGAAGAAAGCAGTAGTATTACTCAAACAGGAGAGAGTTATGAAAGAGATTGAACGAGGTGTAATGGATGTGGCGAAGAGCATGGGTATTGACCATGAGTACATCTTGCACAACCTCAAGTGTCTTTGTGAGAATAGCGATGATGAGAATATAATTCTCCAGAGCACTAAAGAACTTGGTAAGGTCATAGGTACTCTAAACACTTCCACGGTACGAAAACAGGAAGTGGGTGTATTGGGGATGCTACAAGAGTTTAGCCCTGAGCAATTAGCTGCTGTTAAAAGACCTGCGTTGGAGGTCAGCACTTCTGATAGCGAGGAGTCATAATGAAGTATCTTGTATACTGGTCAGATATGTTAAAAAATAAACAGGGAGATGCCCCTATGAGAGCATTTGATACTACCATAGAAGCAAATGCATATATCAATGGATGCGTAGATGTAGTTGGGACATTTACTAAAGGGGTTGATACAATAGACTTAGTAAAAGAGTTTTATGTTCAAGATACGGAAAATAAGGATACAAAAAAATGATATGTCCCAAATGTTCTTCAATGCGGATAAAGAAAAACGGGCGAAAAAAATCAACGACGGCGGACGGTTCGGAGAAAATAGCACAACAGTTCCATTGTCATTCATGTAATTCAAATTTCTCTATTCCTATCAATACTGAGATAGATTACACAGAGAAGAAAGTAGAACCAGGAGAAGTCTTAGAAGTAAAGTCAGATTATGTAATGAGAATACATGGTCTAACCGACATTCATGTTGGTGCTGTAGACTTCAGAAGGGGCAAGTTTCTCGAAGCTGTAAAGGAAATATACGAGGACCCTCATGCACGGTGGTTTGGTAATGGAGATATGCTGGAGTGTATCCCACCAAATTACAAGATAGTGCAGAGAGGTCAGGTCATCTCACCAGATGAACAGCATTTAGCATTTATGGATTTAATAAGACCAATTCAAGATAAGTGTATCTTTATCAGAGGTGGAAATCACGATTATCTACGATCTATTAACATGCTGGACTATGATGTCTCTAGAATGATTGCCAGGGATATGGATGTTCCATATTTTGAGTTGCCTGGGTATTTGAGAGTTAATATTAGTGGTAGAGAGTGGTATATGGCGTCTGGTCACGGTTCTTCTGGAGCTAAGAATGGGGATTTGGAGCTAGATAAGATGAGAGATGTCTATTCTATGGGAGATATTTTCTATCTTGGTCATAATCATCAGTTGTATGCAAAGCCCATTGATTCTCTAGGAATAGATGAGGATGGAAGAGAGACTTTGAAGAGATGTTGGTATATAAGGGGTGGAAGTTTTCTTGGATATGCTCATTATGTGAGATATAGGATGATGCGCGTGGCCAGAGCTGGATGGGTTGTAATGGAATTTAAGAAGGATGATATTAACTGTTGGGTAGCATAGAAAAAGAAACCTTTAGACTAAAGGTGAGACCTAAGAAGATGGCTCTTGATGATGCTATTGTAGAATTAAAGCTAAAAAGGAAACAACTAGCAATACTCCGATTATTAAATCCTACGTCTAAAGAGATGGAGATACTAAGAGAGTTGTTTTGTATAATTGACGGGATGGAAGTACCAGAGAGGATGGACATGCAATGAGTAAAACGAAGATTTTCAAGAGAGACCTTGTAGATGGGATGAATGTTATGATGAATAGAATTATTAATATAGAAAATGTCTTAACTTCTTATATTGAGATGGAAGATAAGACTGAAGAGCTAAAAAAGAGACTAACTGATGAACATCAACAAAGAGAACATAAGCGAAGCGGAAGAAGTTCTAAGACTCGCAAAAAGTGATCTTATTGCGTTCGGGAAACTTTTCTTACCTAATGACTTTATGCGGTCAGAGACACCTGCTTTCCATTATGAGGTAGCCGACTCTACTGATGATTTAGAAACTAAGCAGTTAGCTATCATTGTACCGAGGGGACATGGGAAGACTGTCCTCACTAAATGTAGTATTATAAAAGATTTCGTTTTCGCTCCTGAGCTTCTTTTTTATGGATGGGTTTCTGCCACTCAGAAACTTGCTGTTGGTAATATGGATTATATTAAACACCATCTTGAATTTAATGAGAAGATAAAATACTATTTTGGAAATCTAAAAGGTCCTAAATGGACAGAAGAAGACATTGAACTAAGAAATGGATGTAAGCTAATTTCTAAGAGCAATGTTGCTGGAATACGTGGTGGAGCGAAACTTCACAAGAGATACGACTTAATTATATTGGATGACTTTGAACATGAAGCAAATACCATTACTCCCGAAGCGCGTGCTAAAAACGCCAATCTTGTCACAGCTGTTGTTTATCCTGCTCTTGAGCCTCATACTGGTAGGTTACGTGTTAATGGGACTCCTGTACATCACGATTCATTCATTAATAACCTTCTCAGAAACTTTTCGATTGCTAAAAAAGAAGGTAAAAAGTTTAGCTGGCACGTTATCACTCACAAGGCGTTAGACCCAGACGGGAATCCCCTGTGGCCAAGTTTCTTTGGAAAGAAGAAGCTGGCAGAGAAGAAGAAGTTCTACCGTGATTCTGGACAGGCGTCAAAGTTCTTTCAAGAATATATGATGGAGGTGATGAGTGAAGAAGATGCGATGTGGCGTAGAGAACATATCAAAAAGTGGGAAGGATATTACGAACACCGTGATGGGCTTAACTATCTTATACAGAACGGAGAAGAAGTGCCTATCAATACATTTATCGGGTGTGACCCTGCTACTGACATTGATACTAAAGAATCTGATTTTAGTGTCATTATGGTTGTGGGTATTTGTCCAGATAATAACTTACACGTCCTCGAATACGAAAGACACAGAAGTATCCCAACGGTGGGTTCAAAATCACTTAATGGAGAGGTTTTGGGAAAGAAAGGTGTTGTAGATTTCATTATAGAGCTATATGATAAGTATCATTGTACTAGTGCCACCGTGGAAGACGTTGCTATGAACAGGTCAATCTTCCAGGCTATGAATGATGAAAGAAGAAGGTTAAATCGCTTTGATATAGCGGTAATTCCTGAGAAGCCAGGTGGAACACAGAAGAGAAATCGTATATATAGCGGATTATCAGGTAGATTTTCAATGGGAACTGTCCATATTAGGTCCAATCACTTTGATTTAGAGCACGAAATCCTTACATTTGGCCCAAGAATGGCTCACGATGACACCATTGA
>CALBXV010000404.1 GCA_937890045.1 uncultured archaeon | reverse complement strand
AAATAATCAGTAAATTAGAAGAAATAGAAGGTAGTTTAGATGACGCTTTCTATTCCTTACCAGAGTATAACGCTAATGTTGATTCAAGGGATTACATAGATTCCGCGAGAAATGAGTTATATTCTTTAAAAGAAGATATTGAAAAAAAAAGTCAAAAAAAAGCTTGACTATTAACTAAAAAGGTTGTAAGATCAATATATGAAAATAGATATTAAAGATTACATAGTAGAAAATAAAAAATCAAAGAAAGCCGCTCTCAAAGACATGGGTATTTCGTCTGAAATAGAAACTTATCGGGATGGATATGGATTCTTCCCTGGTGAGAATGATAATAGCTATGATGGTGAAACTGAAAGCAATGAAGATTATGAAGATATTGCCGATTGTGGTGATGAGTGGTATATAGACTGATCAGTGGGTTGTGAGTAACTACTTATTTGGAACTCTCATTATAACGGTGGGTTGGCAGTGACTACCTATTTGGAACTGCCAAAGATTTGCGGGAGAAGTATCAAGAGAGATACGCTACTATTCCATAGTAGAGGGTGCAGGGCAGTTCTGCAATCCCGCTCAAAATTTAATTTGAGTAAACTATTGATTTGAGCGGAGAGCTAAAAAATATTCTTATGATCAATCAATAGTTATAGTATAAGGAACAACATATGGAAGCACCTAATATAAAAGAGATGGAAACAGCAATGAGAGAGTCAGCCAGAATACATAGGGCTGCACTGGATCAATCGCTGTATACTACCATAGGTAAACAGAATGATGCAGAATTGTATGATTTTCTGTGCGCAATTCAAGATATACCGCAGATAGTTGATACTTGGGGTATAGTAGTAGGACACGCATCATAGGGGGTATGGGTGGTCATTATCCCGTTAACGCGACGATTAAAAGCAAATAAAAAGCTAGCGTGGGGTGGTTTATATATCGGGCCAGGTTTTTATCCCTATAAAGATTAATATACTAACTATGTTATTAACATATCAAAGGGAAACAAATGAAAGTTAGAATGAAGTATGTAGCGTTTTCATCTAGATCTGTTAGATCTGTTGCTAAAAAAGAATATATAATACCTTTCCCTGAATATATTACACATTCTGAATTAGCAGGAAGTATTGAAAAGTTATCAAATGGAGCACTCAACGCTATTTCAGCAGGATTTATAAAAAATGGTAATTGTTATGGTGATAGTATTAGTTTAGATATGGTTTCAAGAGGTAAAGAAGATACAGAATTATTAATGAGGCTGTTAACTGGTTATAAATCTTAATGTACATTAAACAAGATACACTTAAATTTGATTATGATAAAAAAGCCCACTTTGGTGTTTCATTTGGCTTATACTATTCGTTCTTTACTTATACCAGTAATTCAACAGCCTCAATACTATTTACTATACTGATTGGATTGGCGTTTGAAGTATATCAAGGGTATTCTAAAAAACATAATAGTTATTCGCATACTGATATGATATATAATATTAGTGGAGCTATTATTGCATTCATGTTACATAATATAATAAAATGAGTAGTATTGTACTTATCTGGTGTAGTATACTACTCACTGCTATTAGCTTAATATTAGCGATACGTTACCTATTGGAGACTTAATGTTAGTAGATATATATATAGCTATTTCAACTTGGAGTCTGTTAGTACTTATATACTATATTATTAAGCGAACGCTCTTTAAGGGATACAAGTATGACAACTAATGAAAGAGATTATTAAAAAATTATTTAACGAACTAATTAGTATAGTAATATGGATATTATCTATACCAGTCGTTTTAATAGCTTATATTATTAGTAAGGTAATTAAATGATGTTTCCTTTATTACAATTATATACTATGAATAGAAGTAAACCTTTTGTAGAACTATATGGTATAGATGGCGAACTACAATGGGATACTTGTGATTTAGAAGGATTACCGCCTGAAAGGATTGGAACGCATGGTGGAACACCTACTATGAATGATATGGGTAAACTACCTAAAGGACAATATGATAACTTACCGAAAACATTTTATGCTACTAATGGTGCTCAATTTTTTATTGCTAATATACATACTTTAAGGCCAACTAAATTTTAATGACTTTATTAAATAAACAAACAACTAACAAAGCCGCCTTTGATCAAATGAGTGTTGATGACATAATCGTAACTCCTAAAGCAATAGATAGATTAGTATCTTTATTAACCGAAGATAAGCCTAACTTAGAGTTATCTGTATTAGGTGGTGGCTGTAGTGGTATGAGTTATTCTTTTATGTTTACCGATAGAGAACCAGCATCTACTGATAAGATATATAACTTAGGACAGTTTAAGTTATATGTACCGTTTACTTCTTTTATGTATTTAATGGGTACAACAGTAGATTTCTCTGATGACTTATTAAATGGTGGCTTTAAATTTACTAACCCACAGTCAGAAAGAGAATGTGGTTGTGGGATATCTTTTTCAGTATGAAGAACATTAGACATATGAAGTTTTCCGTTAGAATGGAGATAGATGATTCATTTGAATATATGGATGATTTGTTATTACAAGATTTTAATCGTAGTGGTTGGAACAATTGGTTTATAGATTATGATAACCCAAATCAATTAGAACTATTTGATACAAGTGATTATCAAACAGTAGATAGATTTGGAAGACCTTTTGATAAAACAACCCCAGGATATATAGAGAGGACAATAAGATAATGTTAAAGAATTGGGTATATTATATGCAACAAGGATTAAAGTATATGTGGAAGAAAAGAAAAGTAGTTCCTAATTGGTCAAAGAAAGATGCTCTTGATTCTTCATATGATGTAAAAAAAGATGATGACAAGAAAATAACGGTGTTTGATACATAATGGATAAAGAATCATTAATAGGTAAGAGGGTAACTATTAATAATGTTGAATATAGAGTTGCTCAGAAAACATTAAAATATGGTAGAGAATGGCAATATACTCTTTCACACGAAACAGTAGATGGTACATATAAGTCAATGAACTTAAATGAACATGCATTAGAACAAATAATTAAATCTGGTTCAAAAATTATGGAGTTTGAAGAATGAATAATGAAATACCAAAAGTAGGACTTGATGCCTTCAACGATTTAGCAGAATCGCATGAGGCTCATGTTAAAGAAGTTAAAAGATTGCGTAAAGAATTGGATGAGTTAAATAATCTAAAGTTAGTAGATCAAGATGGTGAAACATTATTAGAATGTAAACTCGGAGATGAGCATCACAGATTAATTTTAGAAGTAGGATTAACTACAATATTAGAAAAGATGCTTGGGGTTTATGCAAACAAATGAGTTATTAGAATTAGATAAATTAGTAATGCATGAAATATTAACAGATTTAATATCAGGTACATTATTAACAGAAGTAGACGCTGAAACAGCAGATATGATACTTACTGGTATATGGGAAATGCCCGAACAATATGAACAACATGGAGTTATAATAGGTTATGCCTAAAGAAAAGAAAACAATATTAGAACGAAAGAAATATAAAGTATTAGCTAA
>CALBXV010000403.1 GCA_937890045.1 uncultured archaeon | reverse complement strand
ATCAAAATATATCCAACTTTTCGACAATATTCCAGACTTAAAATCGTTATTTGTATGTTGAGATGCATAAGCATTATCAATATCTAAACGACTATATGGTAAGGTGGAATAATATGGGCTGGATTGAGGAGGATCTCCCATACCATAAAATGTCCGTGAAGTTCCTGGATGAAACCCTTCCATAGAACCTCCCAAATAATCACTGAAAAGTAACGAATGGCTATATGGATCCCATTTTGAATCACCTAAATCTGGAAAATAATTCTTTTTAGTCTTTTCTGAATATGCTCCGTAAAATCTCCAAGAATGTCTTATAATATCAGAACCTTTTTTTCCGGGAGCCGGCGGCATTGTCTGTCGTACAAGTGGATTTTGTTCCGCCGCATAAGCATTATCAATATCTAAACGACTATATGGTAAAGTGAAATAACTTACATGAGAATCATTCTGACCCGTACCTGATGGTGCAGCCCAAGCTGGACCAATATCACCTCTCTTACCCGGTAAGATCGATCCGGCCCGATGGATACTGGTTTGTCCAAAAGGACCACCTTGACTTTTTACATCATGAGATGGTATTTTGGGTGTTCGTCCAAATGGAGAAGCTCCACCTCGTAACTTTGTTAAATTTATACCAAATTTCTCTTTATCACCACTCGGGCCAGCAAATATAAATCTATCAGTTAAAAATATTAATCTACTAGCTTGTTTTGTCCAGCTTGGTGCTGTTAGGAAATCAACCGCACCTAATGATGTATTCAAACTACTTAACGCGGCGGCCGCTGCACCAAGTTTTGCACCTACCGTAGTTCCACCAAACCATGCCCCAATCTTACTAGGTTCTTCAGGATCGGTAGTCTCCCCTCTGGATAAAAGACTTCCAAAATCTCCTGCTTCCATATAAGTTTCACCAAGATGTCGTCTGGCATGTATAAACGGTGATAGCGATAATATTATACTATCTTTAGACCATGCACGAGTTTCTGGTCTCGGATTTAGTTCCTGTAAGAAATTCTGATTTTCTCCCCACCTTTTCCCAGCATCTGATTTCATCCAATTTTCAATTCTTTTTATATCATCCGCAACTCTATCTACCGTAAGACCTATATGGTCAATTGGAACTTCAGGTCGCCGTGGAGTATTACTACCATATCTTTGTCCAACAAATTTTCGAATATATGGTTGAAGAGTATCTGGTTGTTCTTCCGTCCAACTCCAAGTAAATAATCTTCCAAATAACTCAATCGAACCTTCTGCTTGGTCAGGAGTTCTCATCTCAGGACTTATTGGAAGAAGTCTAAAATAATCTGTACCGTCTGGGAATGTTAAACCCACACCCTTATACGGCCAATCAGGATTTCTAGCATTAAATGATAAAAATCTTGATGCAAGAGTTATTCCTTCAAAATTATCAGATAACAAATATGGATTGATTTTAGCTTCAGAATAATATGGGGATTCCCACATAGTTCCAAACTGATTATTAATTGAATATGCAAAAGTATTATCTGGATATGCTCCTGGAATATTAAATGTTCTTTGTGATGGTAGATCAGAATTTAACAATTGAGATATAAAAGCCGTTGGAACTGTATAATCTCCCGTATCAATATTTTGATAAACTGATTCGTGTGGTGTTCCTAATGGATTAAATGCATCTAAATCTGCAAATGGTAAAACCCCACCACCAATGGGAGCTGCTGTATCTACCAAACCCGTGTTTGGTACAAATGTAGTCCATATTCCATTATCTAACGCTGCATATCCATAATCATATGGCATTATTGCTGATCCAGCTTCCGTCTGGCCGCCTGGAGAAATATGAATAGATCTACCCAATCTAATGTTATCATTATTATATAAAGCCTGATAATTACGCTGGGCCCAATAAAAACTATCACCTAATATATAATGACCAAAAACCCCCCTCTTTTTACCATAAACTATTGCTGCTCCTGGCCAGGAATCTCCAACAGTATCCTCTGAACCTATATGAATTGAACCACCTTTCCATGCTTCATCTTCTCCAAATAAATCATCACCATATGGTATATTTACAAAATTAACAGCAGTTGGTTGAAAATGGTGTTGATAAACATCATATAACCTACTACGAAGTTCAGCATGGTCGAATATATCTGCCGGTCCACTAAAATCTCCAATATTTGGTGATGATATTTCTGGAATTCCCATTCCTCCTATATCAACATATAATCCAGGATAATCCAATAATCTTGAAAGTGGATCAGTACTATGTGCATGTTCTAACTTCGGAGTGTTGTCAAATGGTTCTATCGTAAATTGTTCAGGTCCTGTTGATATATGTTGTGGTATTACATATGGAATTTCTTCCGTAAAAGTAAATCCGTCAAAATTAGGTGAAATTAAATCAAATATATTTAAACCAGCACTTCCTCGACTAAATTGTTTAAAAATTGGTTCATTTGGTTCGGATATATTAGAAATATATGCAAGTGACCTATCATAAATAGTATCAACAACACTATCGGGTTTTGGTGAAAGTCCACTTGTATATCCCTCTAATGGTAAAGTCATAAAGTCACTACCATGTGCATCTTCTACTTTTGGAGTTACATTTAATTCTGTTTGATAATCTTGTGTAGTAGGACCAGTTAATGTAATCATATCAACTCCGTGTGTTAATGAAACAACTGGTTCTGAATATTGACTTACATATTCAGCCAACGGAGTTGTCATAAAATCTTCTGCCCATGCGTTTGGTGCTACGGGTGTGAGATTAATTGTTTGTTCTGTAACACTACCATGTGGTCCATTAGAATTTACTGCTGCAATAGTATGTGATAATGGAGTTAATGTATAATTAAGTGGATCACCTATAGCATATTCAGATACTCCCATATCAACTGTAAATCCAAGTGGTGGTCCTCCTGGTGGAATAAATCCTTGTCCTTGTTGAGTTCCATCCATATAATCTGTTACACCATATGGACCTCTATCGGGTGGTTGAGTATTAAGTGGGCCAAATTCACTTTCCATATTTACTAGTGCTGATTCGGATGGTCTATCAAAAGTTTTAGTTCCTGTAACCGTATGTCCACGAACATCAAAAGTTT
>CALBXV010000402.1 GCA_937890045.1 uncultured archaeon | reverse complement strand
TAGATAATGTGACTGAGTGGAAAACTGTTACGATAGATTTTCACGGAAAGATACAAAAGGCACAGATAGATGATTAGTCTAAATGTTTGGATGTATAAATAACGGTACAGGGGAAGACTACAATCTTCCCCGATACCTAAACACTATAATCTTATATGGAGATTACAATGCCTACAGATATTTATACTACCCAAAGAAAACTTAACGAAATACTAGGTATTGGTGGAATAGAACCATCAATAACTAATGACTATCTAAACGAAGCTCACGAACATCCAATTCATTGGGGTATGCTTCAATTTGATAGAACTGGACACCCGGGACATTGGTTAGGTAAAAAGTTCTCTGATGAACATATAAAGAACTTGAGCATAGCACATAAAGGATGGAAGTATCCACCTGGCAGAGTAGGACATAACAAGGGCAAGAAGCTGCTTATGGTAGACGGCCGTAGAACTTATGTCTAGCAACCCCTAAACAAAAGGAAGAAGAAAATGGTCATAGTTAATGATTAGATCATTTTTTGCAACACGCAAATGGGCATTGTGGGCGTGGGGCGGGTTATTGATTCTTCTCAGTTCTCTATGGATGCAAGTAAGTCTTACTGTAGCTATCAATACTTGGTATGGGTCGTTTTACGATCTCATGCAAAACTCAGCAAGTTATGTAGACAATCCTAAAGTTGGTATAGAGTTGTTTTATCAAAAACTCATATCAATTAATCTGGAAAATAGGTCATTTATTATGTTGGCCATGCCGTATGTGGTTATTGCTACAATCACGAATTGGTTTACTAGAGTTTATGGTTTAAGATGGAGAGAAGCTATAACATTTGATTATGTTCCAAAGTGGCGAAGTGTTACAGAAGATATTGAAGGTGCTTCACAAAGAATACAAGAGGACACACATAAGTTTGCACAGATAGTTGAGAACTTAGGATTAAAGATTGTTCGTTCTATAATGACTTTGATTGCTTTCATTCCTGTCTTGTGGGAGTTGAGTGCAAAAACAGATATACCATTTATGGGTATGAATGAGGGGTCATTAGTTTTCTTTGCGTTTGTTGTTTCCATTGGTGGATTACTTATTACTTGGTTCGTTGGTGCTAAACTTCCTGGGTTAGAATATAACAATCAAAAAGTAGAAGCAGCTTTCAGAAAAGATTTGGTATTGGGTGAAGATGATAAGAAAACATATGCACAACCAGAAACTATCCTTGAACTATTTACAGGGATTAAGTTTAACTATCAGAGGCTCTTCAACCATTATGGCTACGTTGACATATGGATTAATGCTTACGATCAGTTTATGGTGATAGTTCCATATCTATTAGTTGGGCCAGGACTTTTCACCAAACTTATCACTTTAGGGGTTGTGGTTCAGGTGAGTAATGCCTTTTCTAAAGTTCACGAAGGATTTGGAGTGTTTTTATACCAGTTTACCACTATAACTGAACTTAGGTCTATCTGGAAGCGTTTAAGAGAGTTTGAGGATAATTTGACCAAATACCATCGTTTTACTGTTAAATCACAGGCCCTTTAGATACAATGGTTTATGGGGTGTACATAACCCCTTTAAAAACAACAACTTACAGACCATCTTTTTCCTTGTATTATAGATCTATTTTTGGTATAATAGTAGTATAACAAATGAGAAATAGGCGATGTTAAAGGAGCGTTTATGAATGATGGGAAATGTCCATATAAAGTAGAACCACCTATATATGATACTGTAATGGTATATTGTCAATCTTGTCAGGAACGAATTGATATTCCGGTTGTTCACAATAAGGCAACAAATAATGAATACCAATTGAAAAATATTCCTATTTTTTTAAGTGTTAAGTTAGAACAGTATAGAGCTTCTTGTAAAAATTGTGGTAGTACAAACATTATTGAAAAACAGAACAAGATAGCAAATTTTGATGTGTTTACTGTAAAACTTGATTGTTCTAATATGAATGCTGGTATGGATTCGTGGTATGAAAATGATTCATTATCAGGTGGTGATGGTCATCCGCGAAAATTTTAAAAGGAGATGTTAGTTATGAAACATTTTATTATGATTAGTTTAATATTCTTGTTGGGTGCTTGTAGCACAATTCCAACAGTACCAGAACCACCTAAAGCTCTTTCAGAGTATAAACCCCCAGCATGGGTTCTTAGCGGTGGTGGTGCTTTTACTGATGAAAAGGGTAAAGCATTTTATGGTGTTGGTTCAGCAACTGGAATTAAGAACTTTTCACTACAAAGACAGGTAGCTGATGATAGAGCAAGAGCTGATCTTGCTAAAGTGTTTAAGTATTATACGCAGGCATTAACAAAAGATTATCAAGCTCATACTACTGCTGGTAATTTTGATGCATCTGCTGAAGAGCAGAACTCTGAAGCTGCAGTTAAAGTTATAGTTGCATCTACTCTTAGGGGGGTTGTGATTATAGATCATTTTGAGATTCCAGAACGTCAGGAATTTCTTTCTTTGGCACGATTAGACTATGATGCTTTTAAACGTAATGTTGAACAAGCAGAAGAATTTATGCGGTTGCCACCTAAAGTGCGTGCTGATATCAAAGAACGTGCTGACAAACTCCATGAAGAAATGGAAGAGGATGCGTTGAAGTTACAAGAAGGTCGTGACTTTTTTCTTGATGATGCTTAACCGTTAAACGGAGACTTTGTCATGCATTATATAATGTTATTTTTGATAATGTTTTCGGCTGGTTGTGTAACCACCAGCTCAACGATTGGTACTATACCAGAAGTTGAATCCGTTGCGCAACCAGTTTTAAATTCTCCTGAACCACCTGGCTGGGTATTGGGCAGAGGACACAAACAATATACTCATGCTCAATACTTAGTTGGGGTTGGTTTTTCTAAAGAGAATACAGTATCAGCAAGTGAATCAGCAAGAGCAGAACTATCAAAGAACATTCGTTTTAAGATAGCTGCTACTATGAAAGATTACAATAGTAATGATGGTTCATTTGTTGAAACTTTTATAAAAACTGAAACAGATTTTCTTTTAGAAGGCGTACAGATAAAAGATGGTTGGTATGATTCTGAAAAGAAAGTGTTTTATTCATTAGCAGTAGTTAAACGAAAAACTGTATTAGCAACTGTACAATCACAAGTTGATGAAGTTGTAACAAATTCCAATTCAACTATGAACCAAGCTAATGAGTTTTTTCAGGGTGGTGAGATACTCAAATCTCTTGTATATTATTATGATGGATTTAATGAGAGCTCTAAACTATTACCTTTGTTACGAACTTATAAAAGTGTAAGTGTGTTTCCTGAGCTTCCACCTGTATCTACAGATGTTCCATCAGCAGTAGAATTTAAAGAAAAAGTGCAAGCTATTGTTGGACATATAGAAGTTGAAAAGATTGCTACTGGTAAATATCTTAATAAAGGTGATGTATCGTTTGCTGTTAAGATATCTTATAATGGTCAAGCGTTGAGAAACTTACCAATTAAATTTCATGGCAATTCTTATAATTTTATTAGTCGTGCGTTAAGTAACGACAAAGGAGTATGTGAAGTAAATACCAATAGTGCTAAGATTTTGAATGAAGAAAATTTTGCTATTGTTAAAGCTGAAATTGACCTATTTGCTTTGTCAAAACGATTTAATTATAAACTTAATAAAGATTTATTTGGTCGTTTAGATACATTAGATGTTACATTCAAAAAGTTTAAAGAGTACGATTTTCAATTTTATTTAGATAAAGAGAAAATTAAAGTTGGTGAACAGGTAGTATTTTTTATTAAGTCTGATATAGCTGGTTTTTTAACGATTCATTCACAAAAAGTCGTGAATGATACACCATCAAAAGTATTTCCAAATAAGTTCTTAAAAGATAATTATATCCAAAAGAATAAGTTGTACAATATTGGTGGCGCTGGTTATCCATTTCATTTTCAGATAAAGGGTCCTCCAAGTCAAGAATTCGTAACAGCTGTCTTATATAAAGACGAAGAATTGAATGAGGTTTTAAGTACAAGAACATTTAATTACGAGGTGTTAAAATGATTGAACTAATTTTGATTGGTGCAGGTGCTTATCTAATAGTATCTTATGTTATTACTCCTTTTATATGAATAAAAAATATGAAATAAAAGAGTTAGTAAAAAAGAGGATGAACAAAGAGAAAAAATAGATAAGATGTGCAAGGAGTTATTAGTTAATACCATTCTATATAATTATAAAGTGGAGAAATATAGTGAAGAAACTTTTTAAAGTTAGAAAAGAGTATTTTGAAAAGAAGTCAGAAGCGAAAGCGTATCGGAATAAGTTAGAAAAATATATTCCAGTTCGTGATAAGAAAACTGGTGAACTTCCTAAACATATTTGGAAGTATGAAGTCAAACGTGGGCCAGACCATCATAGGGGGGAATCTAAATAATGTTTCCCATTTTTGGTTTAGCAAACTCAAAAGGAAAACCGATGGTGATTGGTATTTCTGGTAAAGCTGGTTCTGGTAAAGACACACTTGGTAAATACTTGTGTGAAGAATATCGTTGTTTACATTATTACTTTGCTAAACCTCTTAAAGAGGGAGCAAAAATTATGTTCGCATTGACTGATGACCAGATTGCAAACAAGGAAGTTCCAATAGAGCCTTGGGGTATTTCACCAAGAAAGATTTGGCAGTTACTTGGAACGGAAGTGGGTC
>CALBXV010000401.1 GCA_937890045.1 uncultured archaeon | reverse complement strand
TATCTCTAGAAATGTGGATAATTATGACCAAAATTTGGTGGCGGCCACGGTTTTTTAAGATTACTTATTGCAGTATTTAATGCTGTTTGACCATTTTTTAATAACCATAAGAAATGACCAGGATATAATTCATCTACGTTCATATTTTTTAATTTGTCTATATTATCTCTGTAATCTTTTAAATTTGATCCATTCCAATTTCCTAATGCTATGTTTCCAGTTGCAAATACTACGTCTGCTGAGAACATAATTCTTCTATTGTTATTTACTACTAATAAACACGTAATACCTGGACTATGACCAGGAACTTGAATAAATTTTATATTATATTTTCCTATTTTTGTTTCTTCTTGATCTGTTATTGTTTTATCAGCTTTACAATGTATATATTGATAATCATCTGCATATACTGATCCTCTTACTATGTTTAAACCTAATTCTTCGTCAGTCCCGTTTTCTAATAATTTAGATTCTACATCATTTATCCATATCTCTGCATTAAATTTTTCTTTAAAGAATTTAGCTCCTGCAGCATGATCTGCATGTGCATGAGTCAGAATTATTTTAGTTATAGTGTTTAAATCTATGTTATCATTTTTGATGTTTGTTATAATTTCTTCTGGTTCTATTCCTCCTCCTACGTCAATCATTATTTTTTCTGTACCACAATCTACTATGTATACATGACAATCATGTGGGTTTGATAAACCAATCATTCCATCTGCAACTAAATATATGTCTTCTGATAGTTTCATAGATAGCTTTACAATGTTCTATTTTATATAGTTAATTCTTAATATTAACCGAAATCTTTAATTATGAAATGTCGTTAAAATAGTTAAAATGGTTAGTATTAAATTAAAGAATGTAACAAAGGCGTTTGGAGATTTTAAAGCTGTAGATAATGTCTCTTTTGACATTAAAGATAAAGAATTTTTCGTTTTACTTGGACCTTCTGGTTCTGGAAAAAGCACTACATTAAATATGCTTGCTGGATTTGAACCACCAACCGATGGTATTATAGAATTTGATGGTAATAATATGAATGAGGTAGTACCAGAAAATAGAGATGTAGCAATGGTTTTTCAAAGCTATGCTCTTTACCCTACAATGACTGCTTATGATAATATTGCTTTTCCACTTAGAATTAAAAAAGTCGCTAAAGATCAAGTAGATGATGATGTTAAGCGTATTGCTGACATGTTAGGTATTAGTCATTTATTGGATAAAAAACCACATGCTCTTAGTGGTGGAGAAAGACAACGTGTTGCTTTATCTAGAGCAATTGTTAGAAAACCTAATGTATTTTTAATGGATGAACCATTATCTAACTTAGACGCAAAACTTAGAGTACATATGAGATCTGAATTAATACGATTACAGAAAAAATTGAATATTACTACAATATATGTAACCCACGATCAAACTGAAGCTATGAGTATGGCTGATCGAGTAGCTGTTATGGATGAAGGTGAAATTGCTCAAATTGCTCAACCAGCTGAGATATATGATAAGCCTTCTAATCAGTTTGTAGCCGGATTTGTTGGAAGTCCACCTATGAACTTTTTTGACGTTTCTCGTGTAAATGGTTCATTAGATGTAGCTGGATTCAAAATTAAGATTTCTAAAAGTACTTCAGATAAACTTAGTAAAGCTGCTAAATCTGAACTTATAGCTGGAATTAGACCTGGAGACTTGAAAGTATCTGATAAAAAAGATGGTGCAATGAGTGCTAAAGTACTTACTGTTGAAATATTAGGTAGTGAAACTTTAGTTAGTGTAGATATTAATGGTATTGAAGCTAAAGTCTTAGCTGAAAGACGTGCTAAAATACCTGGTAATATAAATCTTGTAGCTGATCCAGATCTTATACATGTTTTTGATAAAAGTAGTAAAGCATTACTTAGCGGTTAATTAATTATTAATTATACTCTTTAAAATATTTCATAACTCTATTGTTAAATATTCTTAGGTTTTCCTCTGCCATTTTAGGTGATCTATTCAGTCCTTCAGCTACCCAATCCCAAAGAAAAATATTAGTTGCACCTGCCTTTTTGTATTGATCTATTTTTTCAATAAATTCTTCCGGTGTCCCTAATACCATAAATTGTTCTGCAAATTCATCTGGTATTTGTTGAGCTATTTTAGCTGATTCTTCCACTGCATCTTGCTTTGCTAATATTGTCTGATATGAAAGATCAATATTATCTGGATTTTCTAGCTCTAAACCTAATTTAATTAATGATTTTATGTTATTTAAAATTAATATTACATGCTTATATCCTTCTATTGCTTGTTTTTGAATTTCTTTATCTTCCGTCATTACTCCAACTATTGTTGCGCATTTATCGATTTTATTGTAATCTCTTTTATTTCGTATTGCTGATTTTTTTATTATTTCTACTCTATTTCTAAACATTTCTATTGAGTTACATGCTGATTGCCATCCATCACCTATCTCTCCAATTAAATTTAACATTTTTTCCCCCCCTAGTGATCCTATATAAATTGGTGGGATATTTTTATATGGCTCTTGTTGTAACCATGCTTTATTCATTTTATAAAATTCTCCATCATAATCTACTTTATTATTTTCATTTGAATTCCATAATGCACGTATAACTTCTATTCCCTCTTTTAATCTTTTAATTCTCTGTATTGGTCTTTCAAATTCAATTCCAAATGGTTCCACATTCATTGCTTCTCCTGCACCTAAACCTAAAATTATTCTGCCTCTAGTTAATTCATCTAATGTTGCTACTATGTGTGCAATTTTTGATGGATGATATCTATATAGACATGTTACATCTGTACCCATCTTAATATTTCTGGTTTTTGCTCCAATATTAGATAAAACTCCCCACGGATC
>CALBXV010000400.1 GCA_937890045.1 uncultured archaeon | reverse complement strand
TTATGTGTACTTAATGTCATAATTTCTGCTCCTTCTCTTAATGGATCCTGAAATTTTCCTCCAGCTATTAGGCCTGCTACATGTGCTGCATCATAGCAGACTACTATGTTGTAACCCTTAAGAAAGTTAGCTAATTCCTTAATAGGATGTGGAAAGAGAAAAAGACTCCCTCCAAACATAGCAAATTTGGGAGTATCTTTTTCATCCTCAATCATCTTCTTTATTTTATCCTTTGTTTTATCTACATCTATATTCATCTCTTCCTTATCAAAAGGAAAATATTCAACTCTTAATCCATGAACTAAACCAGCTGTTCCTGAGAATTTCTCTCTACCATGAGAAATATGTCCCCCATTAGGAATAGATAAAGCGAACATTCTCTCATTAGGTCTTGATAAAGCGGAATAAACAGCTAAATTTGCACATACTCCAGAAATAGGTCTTACATCAGCGAACTCTGATTTGAATAATTGTTTGGCTAACTCTATACATTTAATTTCCACTTGATCAATATATATACAGCCAGCATAAACTCGTTCTCCAGGCCATCCTTCTGCATATCTATTCATGAAATCTGATATCATAGCTTCTCTAACTGCAGGACTTGGGATATTTTCACTTGCGATGAGGGGAATACTATTAGAGAACCATTTATGGTGCTTTTTAAGATTCAATAGGACTTCATTATACATCTCTTCAGGAGTATTAGATTGATTCAATTCAAATATCTCTATATTTTGTGAAAAAGTCTTCCTTTAAATCTTTGTATAATATACTAACAATTTTATACTTCAGTATTTACTGGCTAAAATATGATTAGAGTTATCTTTGGGAAGTTGAAGGAGCAATGATCAAAAGCTTCTATAACAAATTTACTTCTCTAATTGATGTTAAGGTAGTTATTCTAATAATTTTTGCACTACATCTTTTTGTTATAAGCTTTCCATTAAAAGGAATGGTGTTTGATGAAGCATTTTATGTTCCAGCTGCACGTGATATATTAAATGTTGTAGGTAGTAACCCGGAGCATCCCTTTTTGGGTAAAACTTGGATAGCATTAGGCATTTACGTATTTGGAGATAATTGGTTTGGTTGGCGTATAATACCAACTTTCTTTAGTGTATTATCTTTATCAGTATTTTATTTAATTTCTAAGCGATTTCTAGGAAAGAATTTGGCTGTTTATGCAACAGCTATGTTAGGTTTTGAAGTTATGTTTTTTATTCATGGTAGTCTTGCTTTACTTGAGGTTCCATCTATTTTCTTTGCTTTTCTTTCATTTTGGCTTTATCTAGAACGTAAAGACAGAAAAATTCTAAAGATTTCATTATATTATTGGTTATCTGCATTATCTATGGGTTTAGCTTTTCTCAGTAAAGAGACTGCAGCATTTTATGTTATTATAATAATATTTCTCTATGTAGTAACTAGAATTCAGTTCACGCATTATAAAGAGCTTCTTCCTAAATTTTACAAAGCTATTATACTTCTTCTAGTTCTTGCTGGAGTATATATTATTCCTGTTACAATATATGATGTTGTATATCAACCAGTGTCTTCGACTGAGGTAGTAATAAGTCATTCAATAGTCCAAATACCAAATGAAGAGGGGATAATAGTAGATAATTCTACTGTTACAAATACGGCAACAAATAAAATAATAATAAATAATGCGTTAGAACATTTGATATATACTGTAAGTTATGCTTCTGGACTTACTATTACAAATGAAAGTGATGTTAATTCAGGGAACTATGCTTGGAACTGGATTTTACCAATACCTAGTTATCCTCCTTCTCCTTATTATGTTGAATCAACAGAAGTAAGACATACTACCAAAAATAATGGAGAAATAGTAGGTATAACCACAGAAACACGTCATCCTGTATCTTGGTATGGGATAGGTACAATTATTCCTATTTGGTGGAGTATCTGGTTAATAGTTCCATTCACAGCATTCAACATTCTTAGAAAGAAAGGAAAAGAGATTGATTATTTTCTATTAATATGGATAGCTGGGACATATCTACCTATGCTATATACATCAGGTGTAGTAGGTAGAATTGTATATCCATTCTACTTTATTCAAACTGTACCTGCATTAGCATTGGGTATACCATATATGGTATCCTCAATAATTAAAGACAGACCTATTAGAAATCTTATTCTTGTTGTACTTATGCTAGCAGTACTTGCAGTATTTGTATTATATTTCCCTGTAAGAGTAAATGAATTCTAAAATTTAATCGATTTTTAATTCACCTATAAATACCCCTGGATCTTTAATTATTTCTCCTATTTTAGTAGAATTAATTCTGTGCTGCTTAAAGATCTTTTGAATCTTTTCTGAGTCAACAGATGATGCAATGATACAAAAACCTATTCCCATATTAAATGTCCTGTACATTTCTAGATTAGAAATTTTTCCTTCATCTTGAATAAATGTGAATATTGGTAATGGTTTGGGTATATTATCTATTTTGAATCCTAAATTTCTTGCCTTAACAAGTCTTGTTAATTTTGAAAAACCTCCACCAG
>CALBXV010000399.1 GCA_937890045.1 uncultured archaeon | reverse complement strand
TAGCAGCAAGACCGTAACGAGTCTTGAAACCAATTTTTGGCTGGAAGGAACTCTCACCAACCGCACGAACCATCTGTAGTGGAACGTATGGGCAGTAGAAGAACCCAGCATCATAAGGGGATGAACCCTTATAACCACAAACGTAGTACTGTGAAGCAGCTACGTTAGCAGCATATGGATCAACATACACCTTGAAACGACCATTCATAACACCAGCAAATGTGGTAGTTGTGTCGTCAACATTAAGGCTATTATTGAGAGCAGGGGTATAATCCAGAACACCAGCCATCTGAAGTGCAGAAGCAACATCAGCGGAGCAGATGACCATATTACCCTTGCCGCGACGAGTCTGTTGACCAATCGCATTGGCATCACGTTCAATAGCGAACATAAGACCCTTGAACTTCTCAACTGACCAACGACCATTTGAGTCGGTGTCAAGATCAAAGATACCAGCAGTTGTCGTATTAACCTGAGCACCCTTAACAGCGGTGACATACAGGGAACGAACTACCTCACGGTTAATTTCAGCGAGGATTTCAGAACTCAGAATATTCGCAAGTTCTGTCTCAGCGTCTAGGCCGTGGATTGCTTTCAAGTCCTGAGCAAGTTCCATTGTGTACTCGGCCTTGAGGGCACGGGACACAGCAGTAACCGTGGACTTTTCGATTGAGAACGCCATCTGAGCAAAAGCGTTAGTTGAACTATCGCCTAATGCTTCACCTTGGGCCCTTGTCATACCTGTAGCACTTACATAAGTACCGGCAGAAGGACTGTCATTCAAAACCGCAGGGTTAGTCTCTGTAGAACCAACATCACCACCACCGACAGTACCGGCGGCGTTCTGATTCGATGCACCAGTTTGACCAGGCATTGCCTCATCAACCAGAGCCTCAGCACCATCTTGCGACAGGAACGAGGAGCGCATTGCAAAGATAAGACCCGTTGGGCCTGTCATTGGTTGCACACCGCATACGTCATACGCAATCAGGTTAGGCATTGCACGGCGAACGAGAGATATGAGAATCGGGTCCCAAGTATCCATCTGTCCACCACCCATGCTGTTAACAGGAGCAGCTTCCGAAAGGAAACTACGATCTTCTTTGAGAGCCTTTTCTTGGTTCTCTAGGATGAGAGTGGTAACTGCCCGCTTGTAAGAATCCTCAATCTTAGGAAGATCGGGGTGTTCTAGGACTGGCTGCCACTTTTCTTGTAGATGTTCTGTTTGAAACATTTTGTTTCTCCTTTTTAGTTACATCCGTTTAATATAATGTTTTATGCACTCGCCTTTTGATTACGACTGATTGCCGACATATACGTTTTCATGGCATCTGTCGTATCAACGTCCTTTGCGGTGCTACCATCTTCATCACCAAATGTTTCATCACTTGTACTTGATGGTTGAGTTTTTGGGAAATAACTTTCTTTCAGTGTGTCAAGTTTCTCACGGAAAGACTCTTCACTCCCAAACTCTACATCTTGTGTAAGTGATTTAAACTTCTCAATTTCGGTATCGGCCAAATCTTCAGAAACTTCGGAAATGACCTGTTCACGAACTAGTTTATCATTGGAAGATGTAAGACCAACACTCTTTTGAATAGCCTCATTCAACTTCTCTTCTAGTTCGGAAATCTTTTCAGATTGAGCTTCCAGAACGTCATACTTCTCGTCTGGAACATCAATGTAGTGATCTTCAAACAACTGTTTCAATCCAGAAATAAAGTCTTCTGCAATCTCACCCTTTAATCCACGTTCAATTGCCAACTCGTTTTCTTTCGTCCATTCCTCTACAACGTAGTTGAGGTATGTGTCTACCTTTTCAGTAAGTTCTTCCTTGAAAGTATCCAATTCGGTTTCTTTCTCAGACCTTACTTGATCGTCAATCCGTCCAATCTCTGAACGAATCTTGGATTTTACTGCGGCCTCAAAAATTGTTGCGGCCTTAACCTTGAATTCCTCACTAAGAGTATCATCAGCACCCATGAGTGCTTCCATATCCTCTTTGACAGAAATGCTTTTAATTCTCTCGTCAATCTCTGCCTTCTGGTCTTCAAGTTTCTTCAACTCTTCTTCTGTTTCAGCCTTACCAGCTTCAGCAAGTTTATCAGCACGAGCAGCCAACATCTCTTCAATGTCTGCCTTCTTCATTTTGCCAATCTGTTCTAGAGCCTGAGCTTTAGTCATTTTTTTGTTCTCCTCCAGCTCTTCGCCGTCATGTTCGATTTCATCACCGGCAGCAAGTTTCTGAGGGGTGTCTGCTTTACCAGCACTCTTCTGTTGAGCGTCACCACTCACAGGTTTTGCCGCAGCAGTTGCTTTCTGACCAACTTTCTTTTCAGCACGGTCTTCATCAGCACCCTTTTCAACTTTAGCTTCTGGATCAGCACCACCCAAGTCTTTCGCTTTCTCACCCTTTACGGTTTCTTTCTTGTCAGCACCAGCAACATTAGGAGCAGGGTCTTTAGCGTTGGAGACACTATCTCCAGCATTATCAGAACCTAATCCAAGGTCTTTTGCCTTGCCTAAAGGTTTCTCAGAAGCCTCTTCAAGTTCAGCAAGAACTTCTGCTTCGAGTTCTTCAATTGTTTTATCTAATTCGGACATAGGTTTGTCTCCTTACCTTTGTGTATATTATATTTATAAATTATAACTTTTTGAGGAACTTAGCAAACTCTAAAGCTTCCACTTTTGCATCTCTATTACGTTGTTTAACGTCAAATTTCCGCCTTAATTCAACAAGTTCCGACTCAATTAGAGCTCCATTGTTCCAGACCCACTCTTTTCCTTCCATAATACCTTCTACAAAAGCATTTGGTGCGGAAGGGTCTGCAACAATATCAGCTGCGGTTGCGAGATAAAAGTCATCTCTCACATAATTAGCACCATTTTTTTGATTCAAACTTCCCATGCCTCTAGAAGAAACACCCAACTTACCACCCTCATTCATAATATTTTTTACAATCTTACCCATTGGAGTTTCCATAATCTTTGCTTCACCAATGAAATTCTTACCGTCTGGATACAATTCAGTAACCATATGAGATACACGCTCAAGATTAACAGTTGGACCTTCGGGATGACCTAACTCTCCATATGCACGTTTTTCATTGATGAATTTCTTATTATATCGGGCAACTTCCTTTTCAAGAACTTCCATAGGATACACCCGACCATTACGGTTTTTAATATCAGCTTGTAGAAAAATACCTTTAATCTTATAGTTTTTACCACCACCTTCTTTTGCTTCGGTGATGTATTCTACTTCATCTACAGCCTCTGAAAATAATTTTACAGTATTCATGTGATATTATCCTAACCAGTTATGCAGTATAATTTTCATCTTTAACAAACTCAATCAATATAAAACCTGATGTACCTTGACAAGATAGTTCCATATCACCAGAGGTTGCGCCAGTATTTGTTGCATTAGATTTAATCAACCCAGCAGTTCCATCATAATGTCCACTTCCAGCAAGGTCAATTAATGTTACATCTGAATCACCCTGTTCAATAATTGCAGCATGGCCTGTATCATCATTAGCAGTTCCTTGTACTAAACCCCACCAAAGTCTTTTGATGTGTAATTTAGCTCCGTTAGCATGTCCATCTAAAGCACTTGCATCTAGAATAGCATTGGTTGCGGTTGTATCATCATCAATATTAACTAAGACAGTAACCGTACCACCTGCGGCACCGGCGGTTCCCATTGCAGTATCTCTTAATGTTCTTGTTGCAAAAGCCATACTCTAACTCCTATATTGATAACATTTCTTTCTCAAAATAATCCATGAGTTCATTTTCTCGAACTTTAAATTTCTTTGATACTTCTCGTATAGTTTTCTCAAAAGTATTTAGGAAATCTGAAGGTTTAGAATCCATAATTTTAAAAATTTGATCAACAGCATCTTTCATTTTCGGAGATAATTTCTTATACTGCCGAGATTTTTTGTGTTCATCCTTTTCTATCACAGATGTGTATACACCTTCAAACTTCTGACTCATTATTATTCCTCGCTTGCGTCAGTTTCTATGGCTTCTACGGCTTGGTCAGTTTGCCCAGTTTGAACAGGCTCAATGCTGCGGAAATGGATATAAGCACCATAACCGACAATTCCAATTAATACTAAAAGTAATAGCATATAAATTTTTGACATTTAATACTCCTTCTATTCATCTTTATCTGTAGTACTAGTACTAGCTACAGCATGTCCTGTAGAACTAGCTACAAAAGTTTTAGATACTTCTTTTCTTTTTATTTCCAATGCATCACCAACCTTACTGGCAACCGAATCTTTGAAAGCCTTTTCAGCTCCTAAATTATTTCCTGCTGAAATTGAATCTACAAATTCTCTACTCATTTTTTCTTTCCTTTCACAATAAACGAGGGATCAGCTTCAGCTTCAACTTCAACTGGTTCCTCTTCACCTTCGGGTGGAGCATCTGGGTCTACACCACCCACAGACAATTTAACTCTATCTGCGGCCGACATACTTGGGTCAATAGGTTCATCACCCGGCCCAGTTGGAATTCTATGAATACCATCACCACCATCAGGTACAACAATTCCACCATCCATCGGATCAGTCTCAGTCTCTTTCTTAATCTGATCACGCATTTCTTGAATCTCTGTATCATTCATACGCAACACTTTCTTTAATACATATTCCTTACTAAAGAAAGTACCAATATAAGCTTCAACTGTCTGTAATTGATTAAGTCTATTCTCCAAAAGTTCTGCATCTTTAAGTTCTGCAAAATGACCATCTGCAAGAAAATCATATTGAATATGTTCTTGTATTTCCGGCCAATCATCAGGTGCAATTACTCCTTTAAGGAGTAGTTGAGTTTTGAGAATGTCAGTGAATATGGGAGAGAATTTCTTTCGTATTCGCTGTACGAACTTTGTAAATTTAAGCTCATCTCTGGTAATTTCTGTGCTTCGGCCGAGACTAAATCCACTTTCGGATTCCAATCTGGATATTGGCACGTTAAGTGAACGGTATAGTTTCCTTTGGAAGTAAGTGATGTCATCAATCTCTCCTAAATTAGAACCACCTGGCAATGTTGTAATTTCTGTGCCTCTACCACCCTCTCGGCGTGGGAGCCAGAAATCTTCCAACATACTCATATGATTTCTATCATCTCGTATCTCACCAGTTGTTGCATCATATACTAATTTGTTACGATAACGATTCATAACGTCTTTTAGATATTGTTCTGCCTTTATCTTGGGTAAATTACCAACATCAATGTAGAAAATCCTACGTTCTGGTGCTCTTGAAATGCGATAGATAACCAACGCATCTTCAATCATTCTCAATTGATTTACAGGTTTAATTGCTTTGTGTAGATAAGAAAGAACTCTACCACTATTACCATCTATCAAACCAGAGGGAATATAGGCAATTGAATCTGTTGCTATCTTTACTCCTAGACCAGCTGCACCCATAGTAAGAGGGTTTAATCCTTTTTCATTATATACAAAATATTCATTAATCTTGTCGGTCATTTCAACGCCAGTTTTAGAATCAATATCTTTTTCGATTTCTCTGACTTTTCTAATTTTGGTTGAATCAATATATCTTAGTTCTGTAATTCCTTTTCTTGGATTTTTGGTATCAATAATCTTATGATAGAATACTCGCCCATCCACATACCACCGACGAAAAACATCATGTCCTCTTTGTTCAAAATGTAGAAGTCGTAAAACTTCATCAAATTCTTTACGAATTTTTCTTTTAATTTTATCTGGATAACGTAAACGATCTAAAGAAATTTCTACTGATTGATCGTTTTGATTAGAAACAATGCCCTCATTTACAATGTCTTCAATAGCAGTATCACACTCAGCTTGCTGAGCAATATCGCGATACCGCCGAATTAAATCTATATCGGATCGTTCTCTACCATCTGTGTCTAGAATTTGTCCAAAGAAACCGCCACCAGCTACATCAATGGTGCCGTCATCAGGAGTTGGAGTGGAAAATGTTTTTTCTCCACCCCTATCCTTAATTGCTCGTTGTATTGTGAACCCAAAAAGTTCTGCCATAATATCTCCTACTGTATTACACTATTTAGT
>CALBXV010000398.1 GCA_937890045.1 uncultured archaeon | reverse complement strand
TTTATGAAAAAACATTGGATATATTCGGTGAGTTAAAATGAGTAGAATACACGAAGTAATGAAACAAAAATTAGATGAAGTTGGTTGTGGGTTTTGTTTGGCAAAATGGACACAGGTTACTATTCATTTACAAAATGGACATACACATTCTTGCCATCATCCAGTAACACATAAAGTACCATTAGTAGAATTAGAAAATAATCCATCTGCACTTCATAATACAGAGTTTAAAAAACAACAAAGAAAGACTATGTTTGAGGATGGCCGTCCTGAAGAATGTGTTTATTGTTGGAATGTTGAAGATAGTAGTGATTTTTTTAGTGATAGAGTTTTTAAAAGTGCGGATGCGTGGTCTTTACCTTCATATAAAAAAATAAAGAGATTAGATTGGAAAGAGAATTTTAATCCCAGATATGTAGAAGTATTATTTTCTAATGCTTGTAATCAAAAATGTAGTTATTGTTCTCCAACTATTTCATCTGCGTGGATGGAAGAAATAAATGCACATGGGGCATATCCTACAACGAGTGAATTTAATTCATTAAAGTATGTGATGGATGAAGATAAAATGCCTATACCACATAGAGATTATAATCCATATATAGAGGCATTTTGGAAATGGTGGCCCGATTTGTATCGTGATTTACATACATTCAGAATAACTGGTGGAGAACCATTATTATCGAAAGATACATTTAAGGTTTTAGATTATATTATTGAGGAAAAAAACCCAAATAAAAAATTAATTTTGGCTGTGAATTCTAATTTGACTGTACCCGATGATTTAATAGATGAGTTTATAGATAAGGTAAATTATATTACAACAAATAATTTAGTAAATAGTTTTGTTTGTTTTACAAGTGTAGATACTTGGGGAGAACAAGCAGAATATATAAGAAATGGTATGAACGATTTTGAAAAGTTTTGGTCTAATTGTAATAAAGTTTTAAGTAAATGTAAAAAAGTAAATTTAACGTTTATGTGCACATATAATGCATTGAGTGTTCCTAAGTTTGATGAACTTATAACAGGTATATATGATTTAAAATGTAAATATTGGTCATTAGATAGATATTTTGGTACGGCTATAGTATTTGATATATCATATTTAAGACACCCCGAACATCAGACAGTTAAAATATTACCTAAAAAATGGGCTAAAAATATTAAGAAACAGGCATTACATATGAATTTTTTAAGTAAACGGGGAATAGGCACTGATGATTATTACAAAGCATTTACTGATGTGGAAGTGGATAAGATGAAAAGAATTTATGATTGGTTTGTTAGTGAGGTTTCTGATGAGGATTTGAAGAGATACAGAAAAGATTTTCATGCATTTTTTTCAGAATATGATAAAAGGAGAGGAACAGATTTTATTTCAGTTTTTCCAGAATTTTCAGAATTTTACGAGGATTGTAAAAATGTCTAAAACAGTAAGTTATGCCGATTTTAAAGGTAATGGGTATATGCAAATACAGGCAACAGAGTCAGATACTTTACAAGATTTAACTAATTCGAGTTATACTTTTTCTGTGATATGTAAACCCGAGTATATTAAACCTATACCATTAGAAGAATTTTATGAAGATTATGCTCTCATAGTTAGGTCTGGTTTACATACGGGAATTTTCTATAGTACTGTAAATGTATTTACTGGTAAAATTTGGGAAGATAATAAGGATAATGAACATACAATACATACAGAGTGGTGGGATGGTAAAATTATACATTTAATCTTTAGTGTAAATTACACGGAGAAGAAACTTAATTTTTATACGAATGGGGAAAAGAAATATGAAGTATCTTTACCAAAAAATGTTAATTTATATAAATATCCAACCGAAAATTCAGATTATTATGTAGGGTGTGCTAATCCATATTCTGATGATTTTAATCATTTTTATAACGGTAAAATATATGAGGTTTCAATGTGGAATACCGAGTTAAAAGATACTGAAGTTAGTACTTTATATAATAATAAATTTGATATGGATTTAACAGAGAATTTAAAAGATTATAAATCTTCTGAAAATTTAGTTGGTTATTGGAATTTTGATTGGATCGTAGATAATAAAATATTTGATGAAAGTTTATCAGACAATGTTGGAACTTTATCAGATAATGTAAAAATTAGAACGGAAGAAATTTAATGGAATTTAAAAATAGATTAAATTTAGTAGTTGATTTGAATGCTGATAAGACCAAAATTTATAATGGATTATCACCTACTAAAATACAGGAAGATACTTATTCTTATGGTTATAGTATTTTTGCACGACATGTTGAAACGCAGTATTCTTTATGTTATATACAAAATCTATTAGATGGTAGAATTATGTATAAATATATTGATTCAGAGACCTTAGATAAAAAAGAATTTAATTCTAAATGGATCTATGTTTTAGAACCTATTGGAGATCCTAATAGTTGGTTAGGAACCAGAGAATCAAAAATTCAAAAATTATCTGATGTTTATTTTTCCGAAACAGATGAAATAAAATATACATATGATTCAATTGATTCTTTGTTGTGTGGAGTAAGTGATAAGGTTTTAGAAGGTGTTAGAGATAATAAAGGAATAATATTATTGTATGTACCATATGAAGGATATGACCCCTTACATTATAAGATATTTGATAATATACATAAAGAATTAAAAGATAAAAAAATACCATTTGAAAATTTTTGCTATGTTACTGGAAATCAAATAGCAGATAAACAATATGAACAATGGAGTGATGAAAATGATATAGAAGATAAATTTCAAATTATTTGTTATAATGATGAAGAATTTTATCCTTTTTGGGAAAATAGAATTAATGATATTGAATTTAAACCAGAAAAATATTTTTTGTGTTATAACAGGCGTCCTCATATTCATAGGATAATTTTAGCATCTTTATTAGAGAAAAATAATTTAATTGATAAAGGGTTAATGTCTTTCCCAGATGAATCTTTTGTAGAAGGTTTTCCTGATAAATATGAGATGTTGTACAAATTAGATAATATTATTTCAAATGTAGAAGATATAGAGGATGTATTGAAATATTATAAAAAATTTAAAAAAAGATTACCTTTGTTAGTAGATACTGAAACATTGGATGAAAATTTGTGGTTTAGATTTGATGTAACATCTTATAAAAAAACTTTTTTTAGTGTAGTTGTTGAAACATTATATAATGGGGATAGTATTTTTATAGATGAAAAGGTTTGGAAGGTAATAGATGCAATGCATCCATTTGTTTTTGTTGGAAATCATCACGGATTAAAAAAATTAAAAGAGTTAGGATATAGAACATTTCATCCTTATATCAATGAGGAATATGACAACACCAAAGATCCGATACAGAGAATGAAAGCTATTGTAAAAGAAATAAAACGATTAACTGATTTATCTTTTGATGATTGGTATAGATTGATGGAAGATTTAAATCCTATATTAAAGTGGAATAGAAAGTGTAAAATAAAAAGAGATGGTGGAGCTATATCATTTTTAAATAGAATACTGGAGATTTTATAATGAAAATAGCAGTTTGTTTTAGTGGAGTATTGAGAGCTGGAGTACATGCATTTCCGAATATAAAACAATATTATGGAGATTATTTTAATAGCATTGATTTTTATATGCATACTTGGGATATTGAGGATTGGGGAGCCGATTGGTATGCTTATCCACATCCACTTATAGATGATTCATTATGGGAAAGTATAGTTAAACGAAAACCATTTAAATTACAGGATTCAAAATTAAGTAAAATGGAGTCTTTATATAAATTTAAAAAATTGGAAACTACATCAATTTTTGATTCGTATAACCCAAATTCACCGATTAAAGTTGAATATATGTGGGATAGTTTTAAACGATCTATAGAGTTGAAACAAGAATATGAAAAAGAAAATAATTTTAAATATGATATAGTTGTAAAAATGAGACCAGATATATTATTTAATGTTCCATTTGATAATGATAGAAGAAGAATAATGCGGGTTGGTACGAGAGTATTAGAATATTCAACATTTGAAAATGATGTTAAATTGGTTCAATCAGATAATATAGTAGCGGTGAATTGTCAATATGAAGATGATGAAGATGGAGGTAGAACTTTAGATGATGTACATTGGATGGGTAGTAGTGAAGTACAGGATAATTTAGCTGATTTCAGTCAAGATACTGAACCAGTAACTCCTTGGGATCCGGGTGGGAGTCAGTATAGTTGGAGGCAAGGTACATATTGTGATGTTAAAGGAGTAAAATTTGCTGAAGCTAACACACAAACTTATTGTATCTTCAGAGATCATTTACTACATTTAGATCCGATAGTAGATTTTTGGAAAATACGAGGGGAAGGTTATTAAATGAGAATAGCTATTTGTGTAAGTGGACAATTAAGAACATGGAAAAAATGTTATAAGAGTTGGATGGGATTATTTGATCTGGAACAACTTAAACAAAGTAAAGTGAACCAATTTAAAGCGATAGGATTACAGGCAAGTACATATCAAAGTATAAAAATACCAACAACTCCTATTTCTAAAGATACTTCAAGAGAAAAATGGTCACCAACACCAGTTGTTGATACTCCGTCACCGATAGACTGGGATTTAAATTTGAATGATAGTATAGCTTGTTATAATGAATTAGTTAGTAATCCTAAGATTGAGATTGATTATTTTGTCCATACTTGGAATTATAATTCAGCTTCTGCTGGACACCTCAAACAAAAAAAGACGGTTGAAGTGTTAACTAAGTCAGAATTAGATGAATTTAAAAATATAGTAAAACCAAAGAAGATATTGATAGAAGATAAGAAAGTTAGTTATACTAAGATACGGTGGAGTCGAGAAGACGAGGAGTATGACCGCCCATTACTTGGATATGCAAGAAGTATGCTTTATTCTTGGTCAAAGGCGGCTGAATTAAAGAAACAGTATGAAAAAGAAAATAATTTTGAATATGACGTGTGTGTGAGAATTCGTCCTGATTTATTTTTTGATGAACTAGGTAAAAATGCAGCATTGTGGTCTTTTAATATTCCCCGAGATAATTTTATACATACAGTTCATTGTGGTCATGATGGAGAGTTTCCATATTTTTATGCGGGAGATATTTTTTATTATGCCAATTCTAAAACTTTTGATATATGTAGTGATCTTTATAATCGTATAGATGATATAGATGTTAAATTATTTGAAGATGTAGATAAAAATCATGGACATACGAGAGCAGAAAATATTTATGTTCATTATTATATGCAAAATAATATAAAAATTAGAGCATTACCACATGGGCCATATGTTACTGGTTCTTCAATATTTTTAGATGACCCTGAGGCTAGAAAGAGGTTGAAGAAATATGGATTCTAAAAAGAAAGGTAACTTATGGGTGTTTGGAGATTCTTTTTCAGCCTATGCTGGTATACATAAAGGACATGATTATTATGCTACGTATGGAAAAAATGAAAATGATATTTCTTGGTTTGGTCATTTAAAGAAAAAATTAGATTTAAATTTAATTAGGAATTCTGGTGGTGGTTGGTCTAATGATCATATATTTAATGCTATAATTGAGAATATTGATGAAATGAAAAAAGAGGATGTTGTAATTATAGGTACTTCTTTTAATGATAGAATTTATATACCAAATAAACATAATAAACTTGTAGATTATCCGTTAGTTTTACAAATGGCTCCAGACGATATTGAAAATCATGTAGTTAAACTTTTAGAACGATATAGTGCAATGTTTTGTGAATATGATTTTGAACAAAGAAGTGCATTTAGTAAACAAATGGAAAAGCGGTTTAAATTTTTAAAAAATATAATGGATAATTATGTAGGAGTTAAATCTTGTGTATTATGGAGTGTATATTTATATCAAAAATTTGAAACTATAACAGAAGTTACAAATGGTGAAATAGACGACCATCATTGGTCTTATAAGGGACATTATGATTTTTTTAAATATATAGAAAAAGAGTATGAGAAAAACATTAATAGTTAACGGAGATAGTTGGACACATGGTAGTGAAATACGTGATCCAAAATTAGATGAATCTATAAAGGATTATTATGCACTTAATGATGCGTATAGAATACCTAAAATTTATCCAACACATTTGAGTAATATATTAGATTGTGATTTGGTCAATTTGTCTTGGCCAGCAGATGATAATAAGAGTATTCTAAATAGAACTATTTCTTATTTAGTTGAGAATTATATAAAACCTAAAAAATCAACTAAAGATTTATTTGTTATAGTTGGTTGGACATCACCAGAGAGAAATTCATTTTGGTGGAGTGATGATACAGAGAATAGAAAATTTAGACTTTGGCCTCACGATCCAAGTATTTATAACTCATTACAAAAAGAGTTTTGGAAAATATATGTTACTTATTTGTGGAATATAGAAGAGTATATTCCGAGATATATTATGGATGTATTAACTTTACAAAATTTATGTAATCAATATAATATTAAATGGTTATGTTTTAATGCATTTACTAGTGTGAGTAAAAATAAAAATGATTTTGGGAATTGGACAGATTTAGATGTAAGGAAAATCTTAAATAAAGAACCTTTCCCCCATATAGAACCTCCAATTAGAGTAGATAGTAGAGAGAAATATTCCTTGAATTATTTACCAGTATGGGATACAATTGACAAAATAAGATTTTATAAAAAAGATAAAAAAGATAATACTTTCAGAAGTTTTATTAGTAAAAATGTTAATAAAGAAGATAGATGGAATGGTATTCATCCATCACCACAGTCACATAAATTATGGGCAAAAGAACTGTATAATTATATACAAGATAATAATTTGTTATGATTTTAATATCACATAGAGGAAATTTAAATGGTAAATCTAATATGGAGAATCGTCCTGGATATATTCATAAGGCGCTTGGACAAGATTTTGATGTTGAAATTGATGTTTGGTGGTTTGGTGATGGTGGTTATTGGTTAGGACATGATAAGCCACAATATCATGTTGATGAAAATTTTTTGGAAAATCCAAGATTATGGTGTCATGCTAAAAATATTGACGCACTTTATAAGATGAACATAAATTCTTTGATACATTGTTTTTGGCACCAAGAAGATGATGTAACATTAACATCAAGGGGATATTTATGGACTTATCCAGGTAAACAATTAACAAGTAAGTCTATAGCTGTATTACCAGAAGGAAAAATACCTGATGATATAGCAGGCGTGTGTAGTGATTATATAGGGGAGTGGTTATGAAACAAAATATGAATATAGTTTTACCAATGGCAGGAGAAGGTTCTAGATTTAAGAAAGCTGGATATACAGATTCTAAACCATTTATAGATGTTAATGGGAAACCAATGGTATATAGAGCTATAGAATATTTAAATGTTGTGTTTGATGAAAAGTTTAAATTTATTTTGATATGTTTAAAAGAAGATTATGAAAAATATGATTTTAGTAAGTTTCAAGACTGTATTGGACATAACAAATATGATGTAGTTGTGTTGGATGAAATGACTGAAGGTGCTGCACAAACTGTTTTAAAGACTGAGGAATTTATAAATAATGATGTACCTTTACTTATTTTTAATACGGATCAATTAATACATTATAATTCGTCAGATACATATAAATATTTGGAAGATTTTGATGGAGGAATTCCTTGTTTTGTTGGTGAAGGAACGCAATGGAGTTATGCTAAAACAGAGGATGGATTTGTAACGGAAGTTGCTGAGAAAGTAGAGATTTCTAATAATGCAACAGCTGGATATTATTACTGGAAAAAAGGAAGTGATTTTGTGAAATATGCAAAACAAATGATTGAAGATAATTCAAGAGTTAATAATGAATTTTATGTTGCTCCAGTTTATAATTGGGCAATTAAAGATGGTAAGAAAATAGTTATTAGTATAGTTGATAAAGTTACTCAATTAGGAACACCAAAATATTTAGAGGAATATTTAAATGGTTAGTATTATTTCGGGACCCTGTGCTGTTGGAAAATCCTACTTTATAGAGAATAAAAAAGATAGATTATTAGAAATTGCCCAACTTGATTATAAAGAGTTTAAGGGTTCTACAGTATTAGATTGGCAAGATATAGATTGGTTAGATGCAGCTCCAACATATGAATTTATTCGACAATCTTGGTGGCAGTATATTGTTAAAATAAATGATGGTAGTAAAATTATTTGTATACATTTGAACTTCATTGGAATTGATAGGGTTTTAAACTCACAGTCTAAATTCAAATTATCTTTTATTAAAAAAATTAACTTACCAGTAAATGTGATTATACTTGGAGTTCCATATGGTGAATATAAAGTCAGAACTAAAGATCACAGCGCGGCAGTAGGAATATTGGACTATCCCCCCGGCCTACACTTACAGCCCAATGCATATAAAGATTGGGTTAGTGAATTGAATAAAAACGAAATACCATATAAGTTTGTAGAAGCGGTCGGAGATTATAGAGTTTTAGAAGAAAAAGAATTTTTTCATATGGTTCGCTACCATCAGAAGGAATATTTAAATGGTTAGACCAATAACATACGCATATTTAGAAACCACAAACTATTGTAATTTAGATTGTAGTTTTTGCAATCGTAGTGATGTGATTGGCCCACTAAAACATATGAGTTTAGAGAATTGGGGTAAGTTGTTAGATGGTATAAAACATCATCCAATCGAAGAGGCAAAACTTATGGGAATGGGAGAACCATTTTTACATCCACAATTTGATGAAGTGGTAAAAAAGTTTAAAGAAGTTTTTCCTGAATGTTTTTTAATCGTATCAACAAATTGTCAATATAATATAAATGAAAAGTTTCAAGAGAGTTTAAAGTATATTGATATGTTATATTTGTCAATTGACGGGTACAAAGAACATTATGAACGAGATAGAGAATCAGCAAAATGGAGTAAGTTGATAAAGTTTTTAGAGGATTTTAAAACAATAAATCGTTATGATTGTAAATTTCCTATTAATTATGTAGTTAATGCTTATAATGTTCGTGACATATCTAAAATAGACAAATTAAGAAAAGATAACAATTTGGATGAGTTGAGATTGAACATAGCCACCATTTGGAGTGAAGATGAATTAATGGCAGATGATATTAGAACATCAGGTTATAGTGAAGAGGATTTAAATTATTTGAAAGAGAGTTGGAATGAAAATATTATGGGTAAATCTAACTGGGATTTTTCAGATTGTTTTTGGGTACATAGTGGTTTATATGCTACAGTAGAGGGTAATGTAAAAATGTGTGCTTTGAATACAGGAGCAAAACCATTTGGTAATTTATTTGAAGATTCAATTGATGAAATTAGAGAAAATGTATATTATCAAAGTGTAAAGAAAGGTTGTGAAACAAATAATCCTACTTCACATTGTAAAAACTGTTCTTATAAGGAAATTTCTCCAATGTTAACTTATTTAAATGTTAATCCAGATTCAGATATTAAACAGGGAGTCAGAGTTAAAACATGAAAAATATTTTAGAAAATAAAAATGTTCTAATAACAGGTGCTACTGGTGGATTAGGTCGTGAATTTTGTTATCAGTTGGGTAAAGAAAAAACAAATTTATTTATAACGAGTAAAACTGAAAGTAAATTAAATTCATTAAAAGAAGAGTTGTTAGAACAAGGTATAAATTGTAAATCAATAGTTACAGATTTTAATTCTAATGTAGAACATTTAATTGAGTCATTTAATAACATTGATATATTGGTTAATACTGCTGGAGTTTATATTGAGGATGATTTGGAAAATATAACTACTGATGATTATGATGAATCTTTTAATGTTAATGTTAAAGTACCTTTTATTTTGATTAAAGAATATTCGAAACGAATGAAAAGAAAAGGTTGGGGAAGAATAATAAATATAGGGTCAAATTCATCATATGTTGGAACAGAAAATTATTCTTTATATTGTTCTACCAAACATGCAGTACTTGGACTTTCAAGGGCAGTACATCAAGAATTAAAAAAGTATAATATTAAAACTTTTTGTTTTTCACCAGGTGGATTAAAAACTAAAATGGCTAAAAAAATTAATGCAGAGGAATATCCATTATTTATTGAACCGAAAGAATTAGTTCAGTATATAATTCATACTATTCAATATGATAATAATATGGTAATTGATGAAATAAAAATAAATAGAGTGGGGGAGTGGGTTGATTAAACGAAATAAAAATAAATTTATTACATTTGATAAATTAAGATTACATTCTGCAGAAAAAAATTCTGATTGGAATGAAAAAATCTTTAAAAGTTTTTTGAATTCTATAACACAAGATGATATTAAATATTATCCAAATAATCAGAATTTATACGAAAGAATAGCACAATATTTTAAAGTTTCAGTCGAAAATATTATATTGTGTCATGGAAGTGAAAGGGCAATAAAATATTTTTTTGAAAGTAACAATGAGTATAATAGTTTGCTTGTTAGTAAGCCAACCTATCCAATGTATAAAGTTTATGGTGAGTTGGTTGGTATGGAAATTCAGGAAATAGAGTATGAAAATTTAGAGTTTCCGATTGATAAATATTTAAATAAAATCACACCAGAGTCAGTTTGTGTATTTTCAAATCCTAACACACCAATTGCAGATTTAATAAGTACTAAATCAATAAAATCTATATTAGATTATAATATTCCAACATTAGTTGATGAGTGTTATAGTGACTTTTCAGAAAATTTTGAGAGTTTTGTACCATATATAGATGATTATGAAAATTTATTTGTATGTAAAACTTTTTCAAAATCTTTTGGTAGTGCAGGTGCTAGATTTGGAATTATTTTTAGTAGTAAAAAAAATATACAAAATATGTTACAATATAGGGATGTTTATGAATTAAATGGATTAACAATTAAATGGATAGATACTTTATTAAATAACATTAAGAGTGTTGAGGAATATATTTATAAAGTGAAGCGTGTTAAAGATATTTTAATTACTAAATTAAAACAAAAAAATTATGATATTATTAAAACTGATAGTAATTGGATTTATATTCAAGGGGATTATGAAATTCCAAATAACATAGTACTTCGAGATTTTGAGTTTCCAAATAAAACTGGAAAATGGTTAAGACTTCAAGTTACTGATGATATAAATGATTATAATTGGATATTGTTATGAAATATGTTATAGATATAGATGGAACAATCTGTGAAGAGGTTGGTGAGGTTATAGGTAGACCACCTTACAAGGATAGAATTGAATATATAAATAAGTTATATGATGACGGTCATACAATTATTTATATTACTGCTCGTGGATTACAAAGTGGTAGAGGAGAAAAACATTATCGCACAATCACAGAACAACAATTAAAAGAGTGGGGTTGTAAATATCACGAATTAACATTTAAATCTCATGATGCGGATGTGTTTATAGATGATAGGGCTGTAAATATAGAGGAATTTTTTGAAAAAAGTTAAAAAAACCTGGAAATTAATATTTCAGAATGTACCTTGGGTTGATAAAGAATTTTTCAAAAAAGAAAATTTTGATTTGTATGATCTTTTAAAGTTAAATGGACACATTAGTGATACGGGTGCATATACTGTTAAAATGTGGAACGACTTGATATCCGAAATTAAAGAGTATGCTTCGTTGAATAAAACTTCTAAGATTTTAGAAATTGGGTGTGGATCTGGAGCATTATTATGGTGTTTAAAGGAATTTAATATTTATGGTATAGATAGGTCAGAAAAACTTTTAGGCATTGCTAAAAAGGTTATGAAAAATGGAGAATTTCATATTACAGAGGCAACTACAATACCATTTGAAGATTCTTATTTCGATGTAATACTTTCACATAGTTGTTTTCATTTTTTTCCAGATAAAAAATATATGTCTGATGTTATTACAGAGATAATACGAGTATTGAAGAAAGATGGTAAGTTAATTTTGACAGATTTACTTGATAAGAGTAAAGAACAAGAATTTAAAAATACCAGAATTGCTAAACTTGGTAAAAAGGAATATGATAGATTATATGGTGGAGAGGAAAATAAAAATTTAAAACATTTATATGTTACTAAAAAATATATGAATGAGTTATTAAAAGAATCTTTTGATGATATACTTATCACAAATGCTCACAGACGAGGTGAAGAAACTGATGATTATAAATTTAATTTATTTTGTAGAAAGAAATAGATGAGAATATTATTAGTAACAATAGACCATTTGGCACACTTGAATATTTTTCCTATGGGAGTTGCATATATAGCTGCCGTAGCAAGACAAGAAGGACACGAAGTGGAAATTTGGAATCAAGAGCTCTATCATTTTGAGGATCATGAAATTCAAACTTATCTTGATGAAAATGAACCATATGATGTAATAGGTGTGGGTATTTATGGATATCAAATGTTTAAAAAATCAATTCAAGTTTGTAAATATATACAGAAATCTAAAAATAAACCAATTGTAGTTTTAGGTTCGAATGGCCCGAGTGCTTGTCCTGAATATTTTTTAGAAAACACTAAAGCGGATTACATTGTTCATGGAGAGGGAGAAACTTCATGGAGAGAGTTATTAAAGAGATTAGAAAATAATTTAGATACTACAGATTCACCTGGAGTATCATTTTTAAAGTCAGATGGAACATTACATAAAAATCCTGATTCACCATTGGTTCGACCCGTAGATGATTTACCATATCCTGCTTGGGATTTATTTCCTATGGATGCATATATACTAAGAAAACACGAATCGGCAAAACACACAGCAAGATGTTTTCCAGTTTTATATTCAAGAGGGTGTCCACAAAATTGTAATTTTTGTTTTAGACTTTATGACAGTTATAGGTTAAGAAGTTTTGAAAGTGTTTTTGAAGAAATTAAGATATTGAGAGATAAGTATAGAGTAGACCATATTGATTTTGTTGATGAAAACATTGGAATTAATGAAAAGGCATTAATTAGATTTTCTAAGGCAATGAAAAAGGCAGATTTAGGAGTAACTTGGAATTGTCATGGTACTACACCAGCCTGTACGGTAGAGGCATTAACTGTAGCAGTAGAAGCTGGAATGACAGCCATAAATCTTGGAATAGAAACTTTAGACCAAACTGTTATTGATAATATTACAAAACAACAAACGGTACAAGATGCATATGATGCAGTTGATGCGTGTAAAGAAGTTGGTATATTTCCTGGTTTAAATATTATTTGGGGTAATATAGGTGATACATTAGAATCACTTGAAAGGGGTGTAGAGTTTCTTATTAAGTATAATAGTACTCATCATTTAAGGTCAATTAAACCAGTAACACCATATCCAGGAACACCATTATATCATCATGCAATTGAAAAGGGATTATTGAAAGGCCCAGCAGACTTTTATGAAAAATATCAAAATTCTGATAGAATGACTTGTAATTTTACAGAGTTATCAGATGAAGAATTTTACAAAGCACTTTATAGTGCAAATAAAAGAATTGTAGAGGATTGGCATAGTAGAGTTGCAAAAGTAACTACAGATGGATATAAAGAAGCGTATTTTAATTATGATTCAGAATTAGGATTTAGGGGCCCACGACATAGATAATGACAATTTTTCAAATAAGTCCAATAAGAACTGGTACTACTCTTATATGGAATATGTTACAAAAAATATTTTTACAAACTAAGGTTTATAAGGCAAATCAATTAGATGATTATGTTAGGAAATCATTAGATGAAGATTCAAATATTAAAGTAGTATCTACCGTAAGAGATCCAAGAGATACTTTG
>CALBXV010000397.1 GCA_937890045.1 uncultured archaeon | reverse complement strand
GCATCTACTCCCTCATCATCTGGATCTATAGAACCAATAAAATATCCCCATGGGGTAGATTTAAACTCTTCGCCTATTTTTTTAGGTTTAACTCCTGAACCAGATACGTAAACTTTTAATTCTGCTCTATCTTGATCTACTAAATTTTCATCTATTCTTACTTGTGTTGTTGCTTTTATAGGATGTGCATTAAATGATAAACTATATTCTACATCTCTTATAATTAAAGGTCTATTTTCTCCAACTATATTGCCTTTTCCAGCTATATCTTTTGTTCTTGATGTATTTAACCAAAAAGCAACATTATCATTTTCACTATAGTTTGAACCAGAAATAACTACTGCATCGTGAATATGACTTATAGTTGCTCTATCAAATCCTCCAACTGGTCCACTACCGACTACTGCTCCTGAATAATATCCAGCATTTGTTCCTTGAGAGCCAGTCCAATATGTATCTACTATTGATCGGGTCGGGAAATACCCTTTCATCAAATTACCCTTTAATGATAAATCATCTATCAATTCTTCACGAGATTCTAAAATTCTTTCTGTTAATGGTATAAACTCAGTATCATTTGTTGTTCTATAATAAACTTTAGCTCTATACACATCTCCTGAAAGTGTTCTTAGATTAGAAAGTTTAAATGTAGATTTAGATATATAATTTATTTCATTATAATCAAATTCTACAGTTTCATTAAAACTCATAGTATATGGAGATGGACCTAAATCAGGAATTTCTAATAACTGATATGCTAAACTTCCTATAGAATTATTAAATATTATAGGCTTTGATGACGGTATTATAGTATGACCTTTAGTTTTACCTATAGTAAATTCATATGGTAAGTTTTGAGATACTAATTTAGAAACAGAATACCTACTTTTGCTTGCGAATTCTCCCAGTTCGAATCTATCAACTTTTACTTTTGCTCCTTCTAAATAAGATCCAACTTCTCTACCCGACCCATCCGGGTGCGGGTGCCCGTGCATACTACCACTCGGTAAAAATATTTTATAGTCATATACTGCAGGACTTGCTGCAGTCATGGAAGAATCATTTCTACCAGAAGCATTATCATCATAGTTACCATCATTATAGCTACTTCCACCGCCACCACCACCACCTTTGTTACCTTTATTTGTTTGAGCATCACTATGTTGCGTATCATCATATGTATCTTCTTCAGAAGTATTTGCGTTTGCCTTTAGTGATTCAATCTCCGTATCTATACAAGTAACATTATAATATGCGGTATTACTGCTTACTCCGGGAGCACCAACTGTTAAACCAATTGCTTTAAAGTCTACATCATCCGCAATAAATTGAGTATTTTTTCCATTTCCAATTACATAAATCTCATCATAATTGGTATCGTGTAAACTCCAAGTATAAGAAGTTAACCTAACTCCATACGTACTATAGTATTGTCTGTCTGCTGTTGTTCTTAAATCGTGCAGTCCAAATGCAAGAGACGCCGTTGCTTCGTTAATTGTTTCTAAATCATCAATCATTATATCGGTATCAGCTAATACTGGAACTGCTGCCCCTACTACATCAACAAATAAAGAACTGCTCGTACTAGATTTACCATTTGAATCTTTAACAACTACACTTGCAGTATAAGCACCAGATGCACCATATGCATGTGTTAAAGAAGTAGTAGATTCATCATTACCATCAAATGATACCCCTCCAGTTATACCATCACCATATTCCACAAAATCACTCGTAGCATCTCCCCAAGCAATTGACATCTCGTCAATATACTTTTCACTCTCTGTAGTTGAACTTGCAGAAACAATAAGTGTAAACGCTTGACTTGCAGTAACTGCGGTTGAACCTGAAATAGATGTTATAAGTGGTACTGCTGTATTTACAGTTATCGGTTGTCCCTTAAATTCTTTTGTACCACCAGACCAATTAGCTACAATTCTGGGTTTAAAATTTCCTTGAGTTGAATATGTAGCAGTTGTAGTTTGTCCTGAAGCACTCATTTCTACTTCACTAACTCCAGTAAATAATTTTTGACTGGTTGGACTTCCTTCACCATCTTCAGTAAATGTAACTGTAAGTGGTGCCGTTCCAGATGTTACATTTGAAGTTACATGAGGTCTTGGTGTAACTGCATTACTAACACTTTGTTTTATAACTGTATTTGATTTTCTTCCTGCTGTATCAACTACATAATGTTCAATATCAAAATTGCCCCCTGCACCATATGATGCAGAAACTGCTGACCCTGTTACTGATGTTGGGAATAGTTGAAATCCATCCCAATAAATTGTTTTGCCGCTTGAATTTTTTGCTCCAACTCTAAATGAAGCATATTTTGTTCCTGGATGTAAAAATCTACTATGTACACTAAGTTTTGTCCAATCACTACTATTGATTTTAGTTAGATCACCTACTACTATATTTTGATGTACATCTCCTTCTTCACCAATTGTTTCATAGTTTGCATCTAATCCATACAATGACAAATAAGCAAATGTATTCTCAGAATCAGCTTTGGCATAAGCACTAACTGTAAATCCATCCGATTGAGTTGCTGGTGCGAGTGCGGCAGTACTACTTCCTCTATAATGTCCAAAATAGCTATCAGCTGCATTTGAAACTTGTGCTATAGCATTTGAACCACTATATGCTACTGAAGATTGTCTGGTTACACTTGCATTACCTACAGAATATCCATCCCAAAATCCACTTAAAGCACTTCCAAATATATTATTAGGTGCATAATTTATAAATTGACTACCAGTTATTTGTGCTTTTTCAAAATACCAATGGAATTTATCAAGACTTAAACCAGTACCAACTGTTGCACTTGAAGTAACATTAAAATTTACATCTGTATTAACTAATGAGTTTGATTGAGAAAAATCTGCTACTGCCGGCGTTGGGTGAACTTTTACAGTTTGAGCAGTACTATTAGTTTGAGTATTATAATTATTTCCTACAGTATGAGTAACTGTATAATCTCCACTTTCACTATATTCATGTATTACTCTTTTACCTGCGGAACCTGTAACTACTAAACTTCTACCATCTCCAAAATCCCATTGAAATGTTGTATCATCTATATTATCATCGGGGTTTGTAGCATTATCTGCGCTGGCAGAATATATACTTCTATCTGTAAATCTAAATCTTGCTTTTGTAAAAAGTGGGTTTGTAGAAATTTCTAAACTTCCAGTTAAATATTGTGCTTCTCCTGATTGTGCTTCGTTTAAAACACCATTAGATACAAACATACCAGCTTTTGGTGTAGCAGGTGGTGATACCGTAACTATAACGTTATCTTTAGCCCCACCACCAAACGGTGAATTTCCAGTAGCTCTAACAGTATACGTCTGAGCTTTAGTATATGTATGAGAGCCATTAGTAGTTTGTGGATCAAAACTATCAGTTGTAGAATCTCCCCATTCATATTCTACATTATTTATCGGTCCTACTGCATCTGCTATTAAATCAACTGTAAATTTGTTATTTCTTAAAACTCCAGTAGGTTTTGTATTATTAATAAATCGAAGTTCTAAATCAGAATGTGCTATTAAATTTGGATTTAAAAATTGTCGGACTCCAGCAGGTATTCGTGATCCAGAAAGACTTCCGCTCACTAAAACATTTACTTCTTTTTGTCCTGTTTTAGGTATTACTTCTTGTAATATTGTTTCAGATATTGATAACTTTGGAGCTCTTAAAAATAAAATCTTTTCATTATTCGGTGAAGATGGATCTATCATTATTTCCATTTGATAACGAACATTATATACATCTTGAAATTCTTCTGGAATAACTAATCCATCATTCTGTTCTGGATTTGGATTTATTTCACCAAGTAATGTTAAAGTTGCTATTCCAGGAGTAACATCTTCATATACTTCTATACTTAATCTTCTTGAAGTACCTTCTAAATAATTTCGTATTGGATTTACATATACGGGTTTACCAGTTATATCAATTAATTCAAATAATATATCTGTTTCTCTTTTTAGCGCGGGAGAACCATCAATTAATATAGATGATCTACCAGTAGGTATAATATCTGGAGCATCAAGGATTTTAAAATATTTATTATCTGTATCCTCAATAAATACTTGAACTTGATCTAAATTCTGTTTTTTAACTGTTTTCTTGAATAATGCCATTTAAATAGTTGTCCCATTTCATTTATAATAAATATTAAAACTTTATTATAAGTATATTTATAGTGTGTATAATGGATGTATAAATGAAAAAAAGATATAATTTTACGTTAGATGAGTCTGTAAAGACTATTTTGGAGCGTTTTGCTAAAGAAAATTTTACTACAATGTCTGCAGTATTAACTTCTTTAATTTTGAAATTACAATCAAAAAAGATTGTTTATGGTAATAAATTACCTTCTAAGAGGATTTCCCAAAACTAATATTGCTGTATCCATGTTCTTTCTTTATTTCTAATAAAGTATCTACAGCATCTCTCATAGATTCTATATGTGATACAATAACAACAAATTGAAATTGAGATTTTAAATATTGAAAAAAACTATAAACAGAATTTAAATTTTCACTATCCATAGTTCCAAATCCCTCATCTATAGCGAGAAAATTACCTCTTGGTAAATTACAAACATTAATTAACCCTACTCTAAGAGCTAATGATGATATAAATTTTTCCATACCACTTGATAATTCTAAAAGCCACACATTATCTTCATCATACACAATATAGTTATTAATACTCTTACCATCCATTTTAAATATAATGCTGAAATCAACAATCTGTGATAATATATTATTAACTTCCCCTTCAATAGTCGGTAGTGCATCTTGTATTAAATTATATGGAACTCCATCTCTACTTACCGCTTGTAAATAATAATGATACGCTCCTATCGTATCCTCTAATTCTTCCATTTTAGTAATATTATCAAACAATGTTTTTATTTGTGTTTCTAAAATAGCTACTGTTTTTCCCCTAT
>CALBXV010000396.1 GCA_937890045.1 uncultured archaeon | reverse complement strand
CCTCAGCACCGTTTCGTGTTTCAAAGACTGGAGTACTAACAGCGACTGGAGCAGATATAACAGGGGCTGTTACTATTACTAATGCATCGGCTGTACGATCTACCTTAAATGTGGAGGATGGTTCAACAGGTGACCAAACTACTTCAGAGATACAGATTACATCAGGATGGGCTCACGGTTCAGATACAACTAAGATAGATGGTGGTGATATATATGCTGACTCAGTTACAGCTGGTGCAATAGCCGCTGGCACTATTACTGCTACTCAGATAGATACTGCTAATATAACCTCTGCTGTAGTTACTAGTACTTCTGTAAATGCAACAACCATTAATGCTGATAGAATACTTGCTGGAACATTGTCTGCCGATAGAATAGCGGCTCTTGACATGACAGGTAAAACCTGTACTTTTGATACTGGCTCGTTTGGTGGATGGAATATTAATAGTAATGGTATGTATAGAGGGACTGCTGTCGCAAGTGGTCTTTATACAAGTAGCGCAGCCCATATTACAATAGGAGCAGGATGGATAAGTGCTAATAAATTTAGAATAGATTCAGATGGAACAGCCCACTTTAAGGGGACTCTTGATTCTGCTACTGGTGGTTCTCTTAGTGGAAATACTTGTGCTTTAAATGATCTGAACGCAGCTAATGTGACGGCAGCTGGCACTATGACAGGCAGCACGATTAGAACTTCGGCTAGTAACAAGAGAATTGAAATGAAGCATAGTGATAATACTCTAAGGTTTTATACTGACACTGCTGAGGTTATTACGATTGATGATGACCTTACTACAAACTGGCAAGGGGCAGACCTTCCAGGCATGAAGTTAAGTAATGGTATTATTCATATCCATAGTGCCACAAATAACGAGATAAAGCTTACTAATAACTGGTCTGAATTTAGGGGTGGACAAACTAGTGGTGGAACCCTTGGCGTAATTAATGTATATAATTATGCAACACATAGCTTGGGTAAGGTTTCAATTTATTCTGATGTTAGTACTGCTAGTGGAAGCGGGACTAAGTATACTTTTTATGGGAAAGGCGGTCGGGTATATCTTTTTGATAGTTATTTTGATGGGCAAAAGTTTGTTGCTGATGCTGGAGATGGTCTGCATTCCGCAAGCGGTGGGGCTAAGGTTGTTACAGGCTCTGGTGGCGGGACGTTTAATGCCTATGCTGGCAGCTCTAGCGCAGCATGCTTTCAAGCGTTTAACCATTCTAATACACAGAGGTTTAAGGTGAATAATAATGGTACTATTTATTCTGGGACTACTCTATTGCACTCTGATAAAAACAAAAAGAAAAATATTACTGATATTGATAGTTGCTTGGATAAAGTATCCCAGCTACGACCCGTATCTTTTAATTGGAAGGACGAATCAGACGGGACAGGTATACACCTTGGGCTAATTGCTCAAGAGGTTCAGCCTATTATTCCAGAAGTTGTTGATGAATGGATTGAGCCTGCTGTGGAAGCTTGTGATGAGGTGCTAGATGAGGCTGGCTCGGTAAGGGCTCCCGCTATAGAGGCACGAGAAGAAAAGAGTAATGGGTTAATGTTATCATACTCTGAGCTTATTCCCTATTTAATAGGGGCGGTGAAAGAGCTAAAGGCTGAGGTAGAAACTTTAAAGAACAATGCGTAAATTGTACCGACTAAAACTATGGCACTTAAACAAGGTAAATACTCAGCGTTAGGCACAGCCCTAGGTCAATAT
>CALBXV010000395.1 GCA_937890045.1 uncultured archaeon | reverse complement strand
GAAAGCCAACTATTCCCCCAATGTGAACACCGTCATCATTGAGAGTTGGCATAACACTAAATACTCGTATAAAAGTATTTAGGCCATCTATGATTAGTACTTTATCATTGAAGTGACCATCATCTAATTTACCGCCTTTTTTCTTAATTTCCTCAAGTATACTAAAATATCGATTATTCATCTCCCTCTTCTTCTTTCACGAGTTCAGATTCGTCCATATCTTTTATATCATACTTAAGAATTACTTTTTCACAAATTCTATCATAAACTTCATCCTTCAAAGAATTTTCTTCTAATATTTTAAGAAAATCTTTAGATTGAAATTTATATTCTTCACCTGCAACATCGGTATATGTATACCAAGCTCCTGCAGACTTTACCAACTTATGTTTTTTCATTACTTCTAACCAAGAACCGATATCATCAATTCCACTTTCAAAATATAGTGGGAATTCGGCATGTCTTAATGGTGGCCCAAGTCTATTCTTAACAACTTGTGCCTGTATTGTCATTCCCAATACATTTTTCTTGGTATCTGTTATTCTACCTTTATTCTTTAATCGAATACGAGTAGAAGCGTGAAAAGGAAGAGCTTTCCCACCTGAAGTTGTCCAAGGATCTCCGAACATTACTCCAAGTTTCGCTCTTAGTTGATTTGTAAAGACAAGTGCTATTCTTTGACGACCAATCAACTGGGTAATCTTTCTCATAGCTTTTGATATAATAATCGCTTTGGAAGTTGCCCAACCGTCTTTTTCGAAATCTGCGTCTATCTCTACTTGTGTGGAAGCAGCAGCCAAACTATCAACTAATATTGTAACCAATCTATCCTTTTCAGCCTCTCTCACCTTAAGAACAATCTCCTCGATTGCCTGGAAAATTTCTTCTACCGTCTGTAATTGTAAGTAAAGTAACTGTGATGTATCTATTCCCAATACTTTCAAAAACTCCTCACTAACAGAGTTCTCTGTATCAATATATACAGCCACTCCGCCTTTCTTTTGGGTTTCTGCAAGTATGTGTGCACCTATTAAAGATTTACCACTTGATTCTAAACCATTAATTTCAGTAATACGGCCTACCGCAATACCACCATTTGGTTTATTAGCAATTGCCAAATCCAACATAGTTGAACCTGTCGATATAAATTCTTTAATATCTGTGGGTGTTGTATCAGACCCATCCAAGAAATATGCTACTTTCATATCCTTGAATTGTTTATTTAAACTATCGGCTAATACATTTGCCAATTCGTCTCTAACTGACATATTTTCTCCAATTAGTTTTACTTATCAAAAAGTTCGTTAAAGGCCTCTGAAACATTCTCAACACTTTTAGCCGATTCTACAGACTGTGCTGTAGTTACTGACTTTGTAGTGTTTTCTACTGGATCATCTTCTCGTCCTTCTAACCAATTATTTAGGATCTCCGTAAGTTCATCATAAGTTTTTTCCTGATAAATCTCAGTAATATCCTTTTGGGTATCTGCTACCTTTTCAAGAATATTCTTATCTTCACTTATTGGTGTCTGTATTGGTTTAACGCGGATTGCGGTAGATGGAAATGAAGCTCCTGTTTCTTCTGCAGTCTTAAATTCAACTGTAACATCACGACCACTCACTGGGTCTGTAATATCACCGTAATCTGGATCTGCAATAACAGAAAGTATTTCTTGGTAAACTGTCTTACCGAAGCCCCAAAACTTTGTACCTTGTGATTCTTCACCACGAACAATCACTGGTGTAAAAGTTCTCATTTTTGCTTCGAGTTTCTTACCAAGACGATAATCATCACGATTACCTGACGACTTTAGCTTCTGTGCGAACTCCTCAATAGGGTCTGGACGACCAAAACTAATTGGGGATAAATGGGATTTGCCTCCTAAATCATAATGGAAAAACAATTCAATGAACGGATTATCCTTATTAAATCTATAAGGTACTAATCTTATTTGCTGTGTTCCTGGTTGTGGTTTCCAAAGATTTGAAGTTCTTTGAGTTGATGTTTGTAACTGATTTAAACGTCGCTTGACTTTATCTAAGTCCATTTGTTAATCTCCTATATGTATATTTTAATTAGTATTTTCTATTTTTCAATGGTAATTCGTAATAACGAAGTAACCATATTCACATATAAATATCATATATATTCTTAAAATACATTTATTTTTTTGCTATTTTCGATAATTTTTAAAGCATATTTTAAACTGAATCGGCCTGCCTTAGGCGTACCATTAACCTTACCATCCGACTCTCCTAATGGTTTCAACCATAAGAAACCATCACAATTTTTAATCCGTGTATCCAATGTGGGATACTCACCTATTGCTATATTTGTTGGATTATATATATTTCCAGTATATCCTAGCCCGTTTCGTGAAGTGTCTATAACAAAATTCTTACCAATGTATTTACTTACCTCTGAACCATACTCTACACACGAATCAGTATCTACAAAGTTAGAACAATTCAATGTAAATCCTTCATATGGTATTTTTTTAAACCTTTTTAGTAACGAACATACTTCACTTACTTTCAGCCAGTTTGGATGCCCACTATCTATATAAATTTTAGCATTTGTTTTAGTCAATAATTTAAGTGAAGTTTGCATCAACTTTATTCGTTGTTGTGATTTTTTCTTAGTTAGTTTAACACCATCACATAAAGCATCTGGTTCATATATTATTATTGGTGAATGAGTTCCTATACCTTCTACAACTTCATTTATAAATTTTAAATAAGAGTCTACATCTTTTTCTCCACCCATAGAATGTTTTCCACTAACATCTCTATTCGGTATAGAATATATTACAAATACAACTGTTTTGTTTTTTGCTCTTTTTAACAGCCGTTTAATTCTTGAAGGCACACGTTTCAATTTATGGTATCTATCCCTACCCAACCAAATAGCCATCGGTTGAGAATAGATTTTTCCCAAATCTTTATGTTTCGTAACTAAGTTCTGATGTTGTGTGTAATCAGGATAAAATAAATCCGTCAAAATTCCTATAACCTATTCTGTTGTTCCCCATTCTGTAATATTCACTACCTTATAAATTTTTGTTTTTATTCTCACTAAACCTTTTTCATTATTTAATAAAATTGAATTTCTATAATTCTCCCAAGGTACAATATAAGTTTTATCTAAAACTCCATCATTTAATTCTCTAATTATATCATTCAATGCATTGATTGTATAAAGTGTATTGGTTTGTTTCTTTCTATGTAGTGATATTGTATCTGGAATACCTTCCATAAAATCATCATCATATTCTACATTATAAGTACATATTAATTGATTTTTATCCTCTTCGTTCTGAAATACATATATTTTATCATACATTATAGTATTACACGAAATAATAATATCAATTATTTCATTTAAATCGTTTATATTAGTGAATGTACATAATAGTTGTGTTCTCATTATATTTTATTCCGCTCCTTATTCATCAAAAACACCTTTTCTATCTGTATACCACTTACGATATTTTGCTGGTGTTCCAATAGTGATTGGGTTATCACCTGTTGCAGTCGAAATAAGTTTTTCAAGACTGGCTTTTTGTTTGCTATCCCCCCACTCCAAATCTTTTTTAGATGCTCTACTCATTACAAATATTTCTTTAA
>CALBXV010000394.1 GCA_937890045.1 uncultured archaeon | reverse complement strand
AAATTTAAAACGGGATAGGAGATAAATTATGATACAACATACTTTAGTACAACAAGATAAACCAGAAACATATAGAGAACATTACGATTTATGTAGAGAAAAATGGGAAACATCTACGGGCAAATATGATTCTTTATATGATTTAACAGCAGATACAAATATATTAGATTCATTTTCAAAAGAGGAAAGTGAGAGATATGATTATTTGATATCTCAAATACATAAAAAAATGGACAAAGTCATAGATAATGGTGGATGTCACGTCGGACCAAAACATGCTATAAGAGTGGATGATTGGAAAAGTATAGATGAAATTTATGAACTGTTAGAATTGATAATGCCAATTGTCGAGCGAGAAGTTTTTGGAAGTAATGCTAAGATAGAATTCTTCCATATGTATAGAAATGTACCTTTGGATAACCAACCAGATAATGAGTGGGACGATTCAATGTATGATTCGTCATGGAAATGGCATTATGATGATTGTCCTACAGAATTTTTGAAAATGCTTATCAATTTAAATACGGTTACGGGGGATAGTGGAGCTTTTAAGTTTTTAATAGATGAAAACGGTGATGTTCCAGTTATACCTTCTTATAGAATGGCACCTCACAGAGATGCAATTAAACCACAAATATATCCCGCGTCAAGGATTCCACCAAAGGTAATTAAAGAAAAATTGGAGAGTGGATGGCAATTGGTAAATTTAGAAGGACCTCCTGGAACTTATGGTATACTTACACCCAATGTTTATCATAGAGCAAGTTGTCCAAAACCAGGAACAGAACCACGAGATGCAATATTCTTGTTCATTAGACCTTGTTTAGAAAAACAAGATAAATATTTGACTACAGATACATATGCATATCCAGGTTGGGCGGGAACACCTGAAAGAAACGTAAAAATGTATGAGTTAGATTGATGGAAAACGAATTAAAATTAAAAGATTTTAAGATAGAATCACAAAATAAAGATAATTTGGAAGTATTTTTTATAGAAGATGGTAGTAAAGTAAGCACTGGTATAAATAAAGGCGCGGATGCTCTATATACTAAATTGTCAATTGACGAAGGTCGGTATGGTGTGAAAGTTATACATCCTGATAGAAAACCTCGTGACCAATTCGCGTATGAAACTCCAAAAGAGATGTTTAATCATTTAAAGTACATTCAAAATAAAGAATTAGAAATTTTTCCAAAAATATATGATGTAATGCATGATGAGGAAAATGATAATGTATGGATTTTGATGGAACATATTAGTAAAGACAATTCTAAAGACGATTATGACGAGTATGATTGGTTGCCTGATAATGATAAAAAAATGCTTAGGAAAAATTTACAATTACCCTTATTTTTATTAGATAAATATAATAAAATAATACTGGAAAATGGATTAATACCTGATACAAGTTGGTTTAAAGCAGGTAAAAATTTTATAGGTGATAAAATAATTGATTTTCATAGATTTAGACATGTTCCAGAACGATATTGTTTTAATTCTAGAGGTAAATCGGTTCATGAATTAGAAGATTTGTATAATGTATTTTTAGAAAGATATAAAGCCATGGGACTGAGTCCTCCTAAATGGTATAGAGCAGGTATATATGAAGGATTTAGATTTGATAATGGATATGAGTTTAAAGGGTATAGTAGTGGTGGTAAAGAATATGATTCATATCGTAAATTGAATTTTCAATATATAACACTTACAAATAATGCATCAGTATTAGACATTGGTTCTAATCAAGGATTTTTTTGTTTTCAAAGTGTAGTTCATGGTGCTAAAAGAGTGGTAGGTATAGAAAAAACAAAAGAAGATTATCAAACTGCGGTAGATATAAATAATAATATATTTAAATTTGATGAGATTGAATTTATACATGGGGATGCAGTAGAGTATATTAAAAATTATAATAGTAAAGATAAATTTGATATAGTGATTATGAATTCAGTTTTACATCAAGTATATCCTAATTTTGAAAAAGGGGAAGAAACTGATAAATTTATGAAGAAAATTAAGGATATGACTAAGTTTTGTATGGTATTTGAAACACCAGTTAATCACCCTAAGATGAATTTATCATTAGGTAAAATTAAAGGAACACTAAAAAAATGGTTTCCTAGAATTAAACTTACTTATGCATATGATGCGTATTCAAGTGGATATAGAGCTATTTTTATATGTTTAAACCCTAATGGATGATTTGTTATGAAAGTTGATAAACCCTGGGGATGGGAAAAGTGGTTAAGTGTTAATAAGAAGTATGTAATGAAGCAACTTTTTATGAAAAAAGGAAATCGTTGTTCATTACAATATCATGAAAAAAAACATGAGACTCTTTATATACAAGAAGGTGAAATGAAAATGACTATTGGAACAATTGACAATCCGAGAAAGGAAGAAGTTATATTGAAACCAGATGAACATTATATCATAGAACCATTTACAGTACATCAATGCGAAGCCGTTACCGATATTTTATATTTGGAAGCATCTACTCCAGAGTTAGAAGATGTGATTAGATTAGAAGATGATTATGGGAGAGAGGGAACGAGTGAACCATAATTATAAGGTTTTTTTACCTACTGCGGGAATTGGTTCCAGAGTAAAGGGTCAAAGTAATAATTTAAATAAATGTCTTATTGGGATTGATAATAAACCTGTAGTTTCACATATTATAGATAAGTTTCATCCAAAAGTACCAATAGTTATGGCACTTGGTTATGGCGGTGATTATGTAAGACAATATGTAGAGATAACATATCCAGAAAGAGATTTTTCCTTTGTGGAAATAAATAATTATGATGGTAAAGATTCTGGATTAGGTCTTACTATGAATAGTTGTAAGGATGAGTTACAATGTCCATTTATTTTTGTTTCTAATGATACTATATTTGAAGAACAATTATATTTTGATGAGATACCTTGCAATTGGTTGGGATATTCTACATTTAAGGCGGGGAGTGATTATAGGTCATTGGTATTAGACGATGATGGGAATGTTAAAAGACTTAATGATAAGATAAAGAATTCAAAAGATTTTTCCTATATAGGAATTTGTGGTATAAAAGATTATAAAGAATTTTGGAGATTCATGAAAGATAAAGAATCTCTTGTTATGGGAGAGAGTTATGGGATTAAAAAAATGTTAGAAGCCAATGAGTCATATATGACTTCAACATCATTTAATTCTTTTAAATTCACTTGGTATGATACAGGAAATGAGAGGGCATTGGGAGTTGCTAAAGAAAAGTTAAAGACAGAATACCAACCTAATATTTTAGAAAAGGACGATGAGGCAATTTGGTTTGCAAATAATAAGACTATTAAGTTTTCAGTAGATAAAAAATTTATAAAGGATAGAGTTAAAAGGTCAAAGAGTTTAGAACCATATATCCCTACTATTATAAATCATTCGAATAATTTTTATTCTTATGATTTTATTGAAGGTAAGGTTTTATCAGATAAGGTGACTGGTAAAAAGTTTGAATATTTATTAAGTTGGTTAGATAAATTTTGGAGAAAAGTTGAGTTAGAGAAAGTAGACTATGAAATTTTTAATGAAAAATGTAGAGAGTTTTATTTAGATAAGACTATAGATAGGATTGACTTATATTATAAAAAGTATTATAATAATGATTCAGATAATGAAATAGTAAATGATAATAAACTTCCAATGTTGAATACTTTGATGGAGAAGGTGGATTGGTCTTGGGTGACTAAAGGAGAACCAGTAAGATTTCATGGTGATTTACATTTTGAAAATATATTAATAAAAGAAGAATCTAAAACATTACCATTTGCCTTATTGGATTGGAGACAGAATTTTGGGGGTGAATATAAATATGGTGATTTGTATTATGATTTGGCCAAGTTATTACATGGATTAATTATATCACATGATTTTATTAATCAGAATTTTTATACTTTTAGCAGAAATATGAATAGTGTATATTTTGATTTTCATAGAAAGAATACTAATATAGAGTGTGAAAGAATATTAGAGAGTTATGTTACAGAAAAGGGATTGGATTGGAAGAAGGTTAAAGTAATGACTGCGTTAATATTTCTTAATATTGCAGGATTACATCATTATCCATACTGTCATTTATTATATTACTTAGGTAAATCAATGCTACATGAGGAGTTACAATGAGATATTTTATAGGACCTATGTCTAAAAATGTGGTGGATGCCGTTTTAGAATTTAATTATGAATTTGGAGATTGTTTTGGATTATTACCATCAAGAAGGCAGGTGGAATATAATGGTGGTTATGTAAATGATTGGAATACAGAAGAATTTCATAATTATGTTAGATACGCCAGTTTTGATATGACTACGTTGATCGAAAGAGACCATGCGGGAGCGGGTCAAGGTTATGAGTATGATGATGGTTATGAATCTCTAAAAGAAGATTGTAAATTTGTAGATATAATACACATAGACCCTTGGAAAAATCATCAAGGATATCATGACGGACTTAAAGAGTGTATCAGAAATATAGAATTTTGTTATTATACAAATAGATATATGAAATTTGAAATTGGTACTGAAGAATCTATACGAAGATTTTCTACAATAGAATTAAATTCTCTTTTAACAGATTTATATGATAATTTATCTGATGATATGTTTGATAATATAGAATATGTGGTTGTTCAATCTGGAGTAGGATTGGATTTAGCGAATATGAGAAATACTGGAAAGTTTAATCCTCATAGGTTAGAGAAAATGATTAAGGTTTGTAATAAATTTGGTAAAAGATCCAAAGAACATAATGGAGATTATTTAAGTATAGATGACTATAGTAAAAGATTTGATATGGGATTAGATTCAGTTAATATAGCTCCAGAATTTGGACAACTAGAAACTTTAATCTATTTAAATCATATGGATTCTGAATCAATATCTAAATGGTATGAGTTGTGTTTAAAATCTAAAAGATGGGAAAAGTGGGTAGATAAAGATTTTGATATAACTGATAAAAAAAGGTTAATACAGATTTGTGGACACTATTTATTTTCTGATGAAGATTTTAAAAAAATTAAACCAGATATAGATACTGAAATAGTTTTAGAAATTAAATATAAATTAGGAGAGTTATATAATGATACTAGATAAAAGTTTGGAGTATTTTGCAACATTTTCAGAGAAAGATTCAGAAGGACTGAGAGGTATGTTTGCTGATAATGTTTGTTTAAGAGATTGGGAAATACTTGCAAATGGGATAGATGAAGTTGTAGATGCTAATCAAAGCATTTTCGATTCAGTTGATACTATAGTTGCTACACCAATTAGAGTATGGGATTTTTTATCCCATGAAGATAATGTAGTTGTAGCAGAATTGGAAATAGTTGTGAATGATGAGGAAACTTTATTAGTTACAGATATTTTAGAATTTAACGATGATGAGAAAATAAAGTCTATAAGGGCATATAAAGGATGAGTAGACCAAAAACAATTTTTTGTGACTTAGATGGAACATTAACAGAACATCCAGCAAGTTCACAGGATATTTCCAAATATAATTTAAAACAAGAAATGAGAGTACTTCCAGGAACGAGAGAGAAATTATGGGAATGGGATAAGAAAGGTTATTTTATAATTCTCACTACTGGTAGAAAAGAAGGTATGAGAAAATCTACTGTAGAACAGTTGAGAAAAGCTGGAATAATTTATGACCAATTAATAATGGGATTTGGTGGGGGAGATAGAATATTAATAAATGATAGAAAACCAGACAGTAGTAGAGATACTGCATTTGCTATAAATTTAGATAGAGATACAGGAGTGGCGGATTTAGATTTATGAATATAGCGTTTGGGTTACATGGAATAGTTGGTGGGATTGATGGTAAATATGGAGCAGGAGATTCTAAAGAGGCTTTAGAAAAAGGTTATGAGCATTATAAAAAGTATATATTAGATCATAATGATTGTGATGTGTTTTGTCATACTTCTACTATGGAGAGAAAATCTGAAATTTTAGATTTATATAAACCAGTAAAATCAAAATTTACAGAACAACCTAACTTTGAAATACCAAGCGGGCATCACGCGGGTAAAAGAGGTACTAGAATTCAAGGACATTATCATAAATGGTGGAGTCATAAAATAGTTTCTGAGTTAAGGCAAGAGTATGAGAAAGAAACTGGTGTAAAGTACGATATGGTATATATTGGAAGATATGATTTAGCTTGGACTACTCCAGTTGATTTTAGTAAATTTGATACAAACAAATTTTGGTTAGGACATTGGAATAGATTAAAAGGAATTTCTAATCTTGATTGGTACAAAAAAAGATTAAAAGAAAATTTGCCGTTGATAAAAAATAATAAATATAATAATGATGATATTCCATTAGTGGGTTATCCACATAATCATGAAGGAGTTATTGACCAATGGGCGTTTTCAAATCCAAAATTTATGGATTCTTATTGTGCGTTGTGGGATTTTATTGATGAGTATATTACTAGAAAACCCAATACTTGGTGGGGTGGTAAATCTACAATTCATGATGCGAGTGGACAAATTTCTAATCATAGATTAATACCGTGTCATTTAGAAAATATTGGATTGTTGGATAAGTTAGATTTTGCTTTTTATCTACACGATGATTTCCCTACGGTTAGGAGAATGTATTATGCACGATAGGAGTAAATAATGAATATTTTAATTACAGGAATAGCAGGGTTATTAGGATCTAATTTAGCGGATTGGATTGTTGCTAATACAGAACACACTGTTGTTGGAATAGATGATTTGAGTGGTGGTTATAAAGACCATGTTAATAATTTAGTAAATTTTTATGATTATAATATATTGGATGATGATATTGAAAAGTTATTTGAATCATATAATTTTGATATAGTCTATCATTTTGCTGCTTATGCGGCAGAAGGATTAAGTCCATTTGTTAGACAATTTAATTATAAGAATAATTTGGTCACTACTTCTAAGTTGGTTACACTTTCAATAAAATATGGTATTAGTAGATTAGTATTTACTTCATCGATGGCAGTATATGGAAATAATACAGTACCATTTAAAGAAATATATGCACCACAACCAATAGACCCATATGGAATTGCTAAGATGGCATGTGAGAGAGATATACAGATAGCTGGTGAACAACATGGATTGGATTGGTGTATTATTAGACCACATAATGTCTATGGAGAAAAACAAAACATTTGGGATAAGTATAGAAACGTTTTAGGTATTTGGATGAATAAACATTTAAATGGTCAACCAATAACACTTTTTGGAGATGGAACACAAAGACGGGCATTTTCATATATAGGCGATTCAGTAGAACCACTTTGGAAAGCTGGGGTTGATGAAAGGGCTAGTAAACAAATTATAAATTTAGGTGGAATAACTAATGTAAGTATTGGAGAAGCCGCAGATACTTTAATTGAAGTTATGGGTGGAGGCAAAATAGTAAAATTAGAAAAGAGACATGAGGTTCATAGTGCATATTCAACGTATAGGAAATCTGTAGAATTGTTAGATTTTGAACATAAGACAAATTTGAATGACGGTCTTACAAAAATGTGGGAGTGGGCACAATTACAACCAAAAAGAAAACAGTTTAAATGGAAAGAATATGAATTAGATGTTGGATTATATGAGTTTTGGAAATGAAAAAAGAAACACCAGATATAAAACGACATATTAATACTTTAGGTTCTATAGAAGAAAGGTTAGATTATCTAAAAGATTTATATAAAGATGAAACTATGTATTGGGTTACAGCAGGACCAAGTTTGGGAGATCATAATAAACAGAAGTTAAATGATTTTTTGTCAGATAAATTGGTATGTTCCGTAAAACATAGTTATGATTATATTGGAGAATGTGTAGATTTTCATTTATTGAATACTTGGAATCATAAAAAGACCAAGTATGTTACTGATAATACTATAGTTATGTATGCGTTGGCTAAGTCATATTTTAAGGAACATTTAGAGTTTGCATCAATGCACCCAATGGACATATTTATACCAGTTTCTAATCCACCGTTTACAATGCACCATCAAACAACTGCGGCTACCAGAGAGTTTGATAATTTACTTAGTTTTAGGCACGGTGTAGAAATAAAATGGGGTCCAGGATTAACTTATGAATTAGCAATCCCTTTGACATTACTTTTAGGATGTAAACGGTTAATTACGATAGGTTGGGATTTGGGAGGACAAAAAGGCGGATTACTACCAGATACAAATGCTAAGTGGGATAGTAGTCAACACTTTGTGTCAGATGAGTCATCTAAAGAAGTTTATGATGATGAGAAAGGAACTCAACCACAAGATGGTGAGTTAATTGAAGCAATAGAAAGTACAAAAGAATTATATGATTGGTTTAAAGAACTCAAGTTTGAGATGGTAATTTTATCTGATAGGAATCCTGCAGATAAAAGATTTGATAGAATAACTTTTGAGGAATTGTTGGGATGAAGATAGGAATAATAGGACAAGGTTATGTAGGAACTGCGATTAAAGGTGGTTTTGAAAAACACTATGA
>CALBXV010000393.1 GCA_937890045.1 uncultured archaeon | reverse complement strand
ATATAGATATATTAGATTTGCTTAAATTCGTAAGAGATCTATCTGAAGTCTGTAAAATTAACGGTACTTTTATTAAAGCATTTTGTGACGAGAAAATGATTACTTCGTCTCCTACAAGCGCCTATTTTCTACATGGAAATTTAAAACTTGGAGGAACACAGTCAGGAAGATTAGCTAGTAATTCTCCAAATCTAACGAACCTTCCAGCTCATGGGCCCATGGGTAAATTAGTTAAGAGCTGTATTATAGCTCCAGATGGATGGTTATTCGCTGGTGCAGACTTCTCAGCTCTGGAAGAACGTATAGGAGCTATCCTAAGTAAAGATCCTAATAGAATTAAAGTATACACAGATGGGTACGATGGACATTCACTAAGAGCTCAAACATATTTTGCAGATCAAATGCCTGATATAGACCCGACAAGTGTAGACAGTATTAATTCTATACAAGATAAATACCCAGAACTAAGACGCAGATCTAAAGGACCTACTTTTGCTCTGCAGTATATGGGCACAGCTTATACGCTTCATAAACGAACTGGATTCTCGCTAGATCAAGCTACTAAAATCGAGAAAGCATTTCATGAACTTTATAAAGTATCAGAAAAGTTTAATACACAAAATAAACAATTCATGGAAAAACATGGATATGTGGAATGTGCATTTGGATTAAAACTTAGAACCCCAATTATAACTCAATGTGTATTGGGCAATTCTAGAACTCCCCATGAAGCTGAAAGCGAAGCTCGTAGTGCTAATAATGCAATAACTCAATCATGGGGGATGCTACTTAACAGGGCTATGAATGCAACTAATGCACGAATTGAAAAAGCTGGATATAGTGAAGATATTCTTCCATGTAATATGATTCATGATGCTGGGTATTTTTTAGTAAAAAATAAACCTGAATATATCAAATTTTTAAATGATGTACTTATCGAAGAAATGGAGTGGAATGATGATGACACTATACGATCTAAAGACGTTCCTATGAAAGCTTCACTAGAAATAGGAAAATCCTGGGATACATTAGTACCATTAAATAATAATGCAACATTAAAGGAGATAAAACATGCATGTCAATGATGCCGAACAATTAATTGCAGTTATTGCACAACTTAAAAGGCAACAAGAAGTACAATTAGCTGAACTTAATAATCATTTAGGAGCAATTGCAGGACAACTTGAAAAAATTGGAAATTCTATAGAACACCATAGAAAAAGCAGCCATATTTCCAATATTACCAAAGGAAATTCATGAAATATTCACAAGATCAAATTAATGCTGTAGATGGTATCTGCAGTCAAGTACTAGATCCTAATATAAAATCACATGTACTGACTGTTCTTACTGGAGCGGCTGGTACCGGTAAAACTACAGTAATTGGAGAACTTATTAATCAAATTAAACAACAATCTCCAAAAACTAATATTACAGTATGCGCAACTACTAATAGAGCAGCTACTGTATTACAAAATATTATAAATTATCCTGTAGTTACGGGATATTCTGCATTTAAATTACGTCCCAGTATTACTAAATATGGTAAAGAAAATATTACAAGTACTGGAATCTGTAATATCCCAGAAAAAAGTATAGTTATTATTGATGAATCTTCTATGATAGGCAATAAATTCTTAAAAGCTATTGTAGATATTGTTAAACTACAATTTTTAAAATTGATATTTGTAGGAGATCCATTTCAACTCCCACCTCCATCAGATATATGTAGTATTTTTGATGGATCATTGTCTACATTTACACTTACTCAAATTCATCGACAAGTAGGAGGTAATCCTGTTCTCGAAAAAGCTAACGAATTTCGAGAATATATTGAAGGAATTAGAAATACTGAACCTGTATTAGAAACTAATATTAATGCTAAAGGTGAAGGTATTCATGTACTCCCTCATGCAGACTTTGTAACTAAATTTATAGGAAAATATATGCATTATTCTGCTGGAGCAGAAGTAGATATTCCAGTATGTACCTATACTAATGAATCTGCGATTAATTATAATAGTATGATACGTAAAGCTGCGTATTTTTTAGAAGATACTATAGAACCTTTCTATACAGGAGAAAGGTTAATTACTAATAACATAGTTATGCATGGAGATAAAACAGTCTTAACTAATAATGAAGTAGTATATGTTAAAAAGTACGAGGAAGCGGAATTATATGATATCCCTGGATATTATGTAACGGTATGTGGAGATTACAATAAATTTACAAAATCAAATATAAAAGTAGTATTTTCTCCAAAAACTAAAGTAGCAGCGGATAAAATTCTTGATGTATGGAAAAAGAATGCTAAAACAGATAAATCTAAACAAGGATGGGTAGAATACTATAAGCTTAAAAATTCATTAGCAGATTTACGTCCACCTTTTGCAAGTACTACTCATAAAGCTCAAGGGGGTACATTTCCAGCTGTATTCATAGATAAATTAAATATAAATAAATGCCGTAATAAAATTACTAAAGCACGACTATTTTATGTTGCTTTAACTAGAGCTAGTAAAAACGTATATATAAATAATTAGGAGGATTAAATGGTAATGACATACGGTGACATTGATAAATCAAGGGAGAAACGTAACGATTTAAATCTTATAATTACAAATTTAACAAAAATAACAACTGAATGGGAAAACATTAGAATAGTTTTCCCAAATGTAAATGGTTATGACTTAGAAAAACTTGTAAAAGATGCATTGAACAGTGCACTAAAACTTAAGGGAGATAACTAATGGCATTAGAATACACGAACAAGAATAATGTATCACTCGCACTAGCTGTATTCCTAATGTATGATAATTATGAGTACGATGAAAGACCAGACTCAATTAGTGCTACGGGTCTTATCAGGCCACTACGACAATTAGTATTATCTAAACAAAACCCAGCTCTACTAAAAACTGTAGATATCGCAGATCTAGTATCCACTCGTATGGGGTCAGCCATACATAAAGGATGTGAAGATGCATGGACAGATTTAGATAATGTAAGTAATGCTTTAAGAGTCTTAGGAGCATCTGAGGATGCTATATCACGTATTAAAATTAATCCAGAAACAATACCTGCAGGAGTAACTCCAGTATATGTAGAACAAAGAGTTGAAAAAGAAATTGATAATTTTATAATTTCTGGTAAGTATGATTTAGTTCTGGATGGTACACTTAATGATTATAAATCTACTTCTGTTTGGAGTTATATTTATGATAGCAATGCAGATAGTTATATAAAACAGGGAAGTATTTATAAATGGCTAAGTCCTGATAAAATTACCGACAGTTACATGAATATTAATTATATATTTACAGACTGGTCAGCTGCTAAAGCTAGGATGGATACAAAGTCTTATCCACAACAAAGAGTTTTAACTAAACAATATCCTCTTTGGAGTATAGAAGAAACACAAAACTGGATACAAAATAAATTAGCTCAATATAAATTGCACTCAAATACTCCACAGGAAGGATTACTAGAATGTACTGATGAAGAACTTTGGGCTACAGAAGAAACATTTAAATACTATAAAAATCCCAATAAATTAGATAGATCTACTAAAAACTTCAAGACAATGAACGAAGCATTAGTTCGTAAATCTGCTGATGGCGATGTTGGAATAATTAAAACAATCCCAGGAGAAGTTAAAGCATGTCGTTATTGCCCAGTTGTTAGTGTATGTACTCAAGCTTCAACTATGTTGGCAGATGGTAGATTTACTTTATAATCGGGAAGAGGAACAATAGTCTTAATGAGGAGCCTTAGAAGCTTAACCCGTAGGAGTTGGGAGTTGCGGTCGCTCCGTACCCTGTAAAACTGATTCTCTGGAAGTAAAGGGTTTATGGCCTGCGAAGCCGAAAGTGGAGGCGGTTGAGTCTTAAGATTGTTGAGCAGTGTATATCTCGGTGCACCGTGGCTGGTATAGCTGAAGGTATACATTGCTACTCCTCTTACTAATTAATCTTATAGCTGGAGAATGGTTGGCCAAGAGCTAATACTAATTTTATGGGCC
>CALBXV010000392.1 GCA_937890045.1 uncultured archaeon | reverse complement strand
TACTAGGTGCTTCCCCTGCATGCCAAACACATATAATAGCATTATCATTACGAACACTTTTTAAAGCAGTTTCACTTATTCCACTAAATAATGAATCAATAATTTTTTTACCATCTTGTTCTGATGAATCTAACCATTCTTGTTCATATCCTAACCAACCATATGGATCACCAAGTGGTTCTAGTAAATATATCCATTTAGTAGTCAGTTCCTTACCTGATAAATCTTCTACACTTCTAACCTCAAAATCTAAATTTATACGCCTTAATAAATGACCCCACCAGGGAGGCAAATACAATTTAAAAACTCTTCCATCAGCATTTTCTTGATTTAAAACCCCATTAGGTAGTAATACTTTTTGTTTATCATTATTATAAAAATCATATCCAAATCTAAACATTAATAAAACCTCTTTTAAATATTTTTAGATATCTTTTGTTTATATACTCCTCTATGATAAACATTATAAGTTATATCTAATTTTTTAAATAATTCTTCTATCCTATCTAATCTATCTAATCTATCATCAACAGTATTATATTCTGTTTCCCATTCTACAGTATTTTTATATTCTAAATACTTTCCTTCCTTTTTCCAACTTTTCTCTAACGGATCCCATAATAAGAAAGCGGAACAAGTTAAAACTTCATGTATAACATCATGAAATTCTTCAACAAAATCCATAGTCTTTTGAAAATCTTCTTCACCTTCATTTAAATACCCAATTATTAGTTGAAGCATTATCTTTATAGGCCTTTTACTAGTTTTATTAACTTCCCTAATATTTTCAAAAATTTCTCTGGTGCCTTTTATACTACCATACTTTTTCATATGTTTTAATACTGGTTCAGAAGCTGATTCTAACCCAATAATCATTCTATCAACTCCAGCAATATTATATAATTTTAAAGTTTCTAAATTTCTCATTGGGCTTTGTAATCTAAAATTACCGCCCCAAGTTATATTTCCACTGGTGTCCGAATATGGCTGGCCATCTGCCCATCCTTTATCAATTATAGCATTACATAATCTTTCTACCCATTCTGGATCCCCATTTACAATTGAATCATGACAAAAAAATGCTCTTTTATCTTGTTTTATCCACGACTCCAGTTCTTCCAGTACATTATCTAAAGGTCTATATCTAAATAAAGGAATAAAAGTAGGCACTGAACAAAATGTACATCTATATGGACAACCTTTACTAAAATTTATTGGTACAGCTCCACCATAACTTTGTTTATAATAATAATTATCCATCAAATCACTATAATCTGGATACGGTAATATATCCAATTCAATATTGTCTCGTGGTATGTTATCAACTATTTTATTATGTTCATTTCTCCAAATTAAACCTTTTATATTTTTCAAAGTTTTTGGAATTTGATCCGATAATACAAGCTCTGTTAATGTAACCTCTCCATCACCTCTTACAATATAATCAACGAAATCATAATCGTCATAT
>CALBXV010000391.1 GCA_937890045.1 uncultured archaeon | reverse complement strand
TAATTAGTATTACTTTTAATTCATCTTCAGATAAGTATGCTGCTCCAGCAAATTCTGGATTACCTATGTATCTTGTCACTTTTATTCCTCCCCTTTTTGTTGTTGAATAAATCCATAGACTGCTATTAATATAGCATCTGCGTTATACAGTGTTACTTTTTTTTCTGTATATTTAGAAGCTATTTCTTTTAAATGTCTTTTTCTTTCATCTTTAGACAACTTTGGTATGTTAAAATGTTTTTGCCATTTTTTAGGCGTAACAAATGTAGTGTTTATATTTAGAGTTGCTAATATTCCTAACCATTTACCATAATTAACTCCAAATTTAAATGCAGAGCTTCTTGCGTCGGTAGGAAATGCCCATACTTTTTCAATATATGCAACTACATTATAAGATTCGTGTTGATAGATAGAAATTGTTTCTGCCATTTTTTCTGTAGTACTTGGACATTTAATTATTTTATCAACACCTTTGTTCCAAACTGCTACTGCCCCACTTTTTCCTGGATCTATCCCTATAATAATCATTTACAACGAAAATCTTTTGTAAGATTATGAATGCGTTGAGAAAAATTTCTATAAGTCAATTTTAGAAAATATGCAATTTTTTTCATTTTAACTTGGGCACTTTGTCTATTCATCAATAATTTCTCCATTAAATTTATTTATTATGTATTGTACAATAAAAGGAGCCTCAAAACTTAATGATCGAGGCTCCCTAAATTTACAGCCTGTTTTAATTACATCCATTGGAATTGATTTTGACATTGGAAACCAATTACACTTATTCTTCTTATAATAGATGCAACTATAACAGCTTTTGTGTTTGCTTCTTACTTTCAAGCACCGTTTTTAGGTTTATCTCCTTGAGCCATGTCTGAGTTCATATAGAATTTACATCTACCGCCATTAAATCCTAGTCTATGTGTACCTATTTTACCATATCTTGATTTAGATACTATTATTTCACTCTTATATGATGAATACCTCTCACTGTCAAAGTTATGTCCATAGAATACAAACATTGCTGATTCAGCAGTTTGTTCTATTACACCTGATTCAGCGTAATCACTCATTCTTGGTCTTGGGTCTAACCTTTTTTCTATTTCTCTGTTTAATTGTGATACTAATATTGCACTACAGTTTTCTGTTTTACATATCCATTTGTATTCTTGCATTATTTTTTCAATTTCAAATCTTCTGCCTTCTCTTACATTGTTTACTTGTATTAGTTGTATATAGTCATCAATGATTACATCTGGTTTATGTTTTGCTATTTCCCTTAAGCTGTCTTCTAAAGACCTAATACCATCATACATGATAAGATTATTATAATCATTCTTAATAGTCTCAGATATCAATTCAAACTCTGACTTATCTTTCTCTGATAGGTCATTTCGTCGAATATTTCCATAGTCAAGAGACTTACTTTCCATAACCACCATTTTCTTCAGCATTTCAGTATTGCTCATTTCTCGATTGAATAACATCACTCTAAAGCCTTGTTTTACCAGACCCTGAACCATATTAATTACAAGTGTTGTTTTACCGTGACCGGGTCTTCCTCCCAATACCGTGATTTCCTTGCGAGTCATTCCACCTGCAAATGTATCTAAATGAGCCAAATTAAATGGTATCAGATTAGTATCTTCTTTTACTACACCTACCATTTCATCTACTAAATCTGAAATATTACGCTTTTTAGATGGTTGTATTTCTTTTAATTCTGTTATTAGTTTATTATGTTTTTCTAATATGCCATCAACTTTCTTATAGTCCTCATAACTTGCATTTAATAAAGCATGTGCTGATTTTGCTGTTTCTCTTTGTATGTACTTTTCCCATACAATTCTTGCATATTGTTCAATATTACTAGTAGATGGAACTAACTCAGTTAATCCTGTTATGTAATATGCCATGCTTTCACCAGTTATGTCTTTTACTTTGTCTGTTAGTGTGATGAAATCAATTTCTATACCATTTTTATATAAATCCTGAAATGCTTTCCATATTACTTGATTATCTTCATAATAAAAGGCATTTTCATCTCTAACCCAGGCTATTCCTATTTCATGTTCTCTATCACTTCCCATTATCAAACATCCAAGAAGGGCTTTTTCTGCCTCCTCTGACTGTGGATAAACTCTTGCTTCTGTTTCTGTGCCGTTTTTTTTGTCCATGTTATTTCTCCTCAAACATACCAATTTGTGAAACTGGTTCATAATTCATTATTATATATTCTTTTCTTTCTGTTGATCTTGCTTCTTTAGTAGCTCCAGAATACTTCATAGTAATAGTTTTTATGTTATAGTCTTTATACAATTCAGCAATTTCATCTCTGTAATCATAACTTATCATAAAATTACCACCACCTTCTTCTATTCTGTCAACACACTCTTTTAATCTACTATGATCTTCCAATGAAAAGTTATTCATATAGTAGTTTCCTTTTTCTGTTGCGACAATATAAGGTGGGTCTAAGTACCAAAAGTCTCCTTCTCTTGGTGGATATTTGTTAAATAAAGTCTCAAAGTCTAAATTTTCTATTGTTGCACCTCCTAATCTTTTTCTTGAATATTTAAACTCATCATCCCAATCCTTATTTACATCTTTGTTCATAGAGAAAGGAGCTTGTATAAGTTTATTAAAGCTGTGTCTAACACAATAAAAGTACTTTGCTGCTCTTTTTGGGTCTGGTATCTCAATCTTTTTATTCTCTTTTATTTCCTCTCTAAAATCTAAAAATAATTTTCGAGATTTCATAAGCCAAAATAAGTTTTCAACTAGTTCATCGTGTTTATGCATAACACAACTATATAGATTTACTATGTTGTTGTCTATATCATTAAGAACGTTCCACACCACCTTATGTTTTCGAAAGAACATACTTAAACCACCTGCAAATACTTCAAAATACCTTATGTGGTGGGGTATAAGCGGAACGAGCACCTTACTTAACTCATACTTCCCACCATAATAAGGTATTATAATAGGGCAGTCAAACCATCCTCGACTAGGCATGAGCAACCTCTTTAGATGCCCACTTCTTTATTGAGGGGTATAGATTATTTTCTATTTGATGTGTAGATTCCAAATTTCTGTTCATGTTATGAGACAATACGTTAGTTCCTACATTGAACAAATCCCAGAATGTCTTAGGTTTATCTGCTATTAATCGTTGTGTTATTACTTCATTTGCCTGTATTGGGAACATCTTAATAAGATTCACTATATGTTTCTCTTTTATTTGAGTTTCTATTAAAGTTGGAAACTCTTCTTCAAACATATAATGAGTTTTCTTTATTGTTCCTATTATGCTTTCTTCTAACTTATCTAGTTCTATATTGTATACACTATGTTTGTTCTTATAGTTTTCTAATACTACACCTATTACCATTCCATTAGTACAAACAAATCTGAATGCACCAGCTAAAATGTTAACTCCTATAGTACCGTCATAACTGTTTCTTATGATTATTTCTGGACTTATATCGTCATCAGGGCCTATATGTACTTTCTTATCAGGAAACTGCCATTTCATTGTTGTTTTTGCTCCATTACTAAATAATCTTACTTCTTTTAATTTTCCATTATTCTTTTTCATTACTGGGTCTGCATATTTCATTATAGTTTCATTTTTAATTAGTCTATATTCATTTGTCATACAGCTTAATATTGTGTTTGTATCTTCTCTTACTATGAATTTATATCCTGTATCATCTATTACATCACCAACTCCTTCTGGTGAGCCTATTGCTGGTATTTCCATTACAGGAAACATTGCTTCTTGTAACATTTCATTTCTCCTTTTCTGGTTCAATTACTGGGGGAGCTGTTCCTAACATTAATCTCTCATTTTTTAATATAACTCCCATATTGTTATTTCTATTTTGGGCAATACTTCGCAAATAAGCAAAACCTTTTCCTTTATAGTAGTGTCTTCCTTGATAGTACTTATTTATTGCCCACTCAATTACATTGTCATCTATTTCTTGTATTCCAAATAAAAACTGATAGTATTTATATCTATTATCTGATGGTATGTTATCCATTATCATTGTAGCTATTTTATTTAATATTCTTACTGTGTTTTTACCCCTAACTTTTAATAGTTCTCTTATTTTATAAGATACATTCTTATCATCTATTATTTTATATCCACATGCAGGACATGTTGTTACTTTTTTATATTCTTTTGACATTTCTTTTTCTTTTCATCCTTTAGTTCTTTACCCGCTTCCAAAAATTGTTTTGCTGCAAATTTAGGATTCCTAAATCCTCTACCTGCAAGAAACTTTATTAATTCTTCTTTATTTTGGGTGTCAACTAAATATGCTAACCATGACATTTGTCCCATATTATTTCTCCCTTGATTTATCTATTAATTCTCTTATAAATATTCCTGTTATTAGTGATACAGCTAATATCATAGCTAACCCTACGCCACCTATGAATAAACTGCCTGCTAATTTTACTATTGAATCTATCATTTTCTTCTCCTTTATCTATCTCTTAATATATCCTCATCAGGTTCTGGAAGTTCAAGTTCTCTACCGCAATCATCACAAATGTATGATTCTGGTACATTGGTATCCTTTTCTTCTGCCTGATATGTTTTATTTTCATGCTCACATTTATAACTATCCTGAGCTTCTATATCTGATATAGCATCTCTATAATCAGCATTTACTTCTGTCTCTTCACCAAAGACTATTCTTTTACCTACTTTATACTCAGGTGTCATCTTTATTACTTGAGTTGTTGCTTTTATTGAGTCAATAGTATTATTGAGATTGAGATTCAACTGGTCATTTATATATTCGTATATTTCCCAATATTTTTCATCTATATCTTTATCATCCCATGACATTATATCTTTAATCTTTTTTAAATGGTTATTGTTATATTCATCAGCAGTTGTTGGTTCTCCATCAAGACATCCTCTACTTACATCTCTTATCATTATTATTCTATTTTCATTTGTCATTG
>CALBXV010000390.1 GCA_937890045.1 uncultured archaeon | reverse complement strand
CCTTGTATTTAAATGCAACTTACCGCCCGAACTCATTTGACATAGTTGCGATAAAATCTTTATCCAATATCTTCCCAAGCACGAGACTCAGCATTCCAATTAGCCGCAATCTTGTTCCACAATATCTCTGATAGAGTGGCCGCCGCCTCCTCCATAAAGGTCATTATACTGATATTTAAACCTAGTTTTGGCATTACGGTGCGAAGTAAATGATTACCTTATCGCCTGCGGTAGCCAAAGTACACGTACTCCATCTACCATATATAGTAACACCCTTGGGAAATGTATCTCCAGCGGCTACAGTAGAACCATTAGTACCGGGGCTTGCGGCGGATGTGCCGAAGTGACTACCAGTCGATTCTGGCGTAAGCTCTGAAAATTCAACATCTGTAAGCATTGTTATGCCTACAATCTTTCCATACGGGGGTGTATACTGATCATCCGTATCCATAAAAGCGGCACCAGCTTGTCCCAGTGCAATGTTTTGTGCTTCTACAACAGTATATTTATGTGTATCTGCCATTATATATCTCCTTTATTATGTATGCCTTTCCGCCCGAGACCTCTGACATGGGCATATCTATCTAAACGTAAATGGGACGATGGCTCTCTGGCCACCTACCTTATCCCTGCCGGCTTCCTGACGGACTTTGGTCTCCCAAAGCCTCTGATACTTGACAGCCGATGCGGCACTAACCTCGTCCAATCTATCTTCAAAAAGTTTCCAGTTTATATAATTGACCAGTGTTGGATGTAACGTGTCATCGATCTCTGGCACGTCTGAAAGGTTTTCAATCTTTCTTGGCTGGGCACTGTATTCAATGAGCAATCCATTACTCGTAGACTCGTCTATTGATTCAAGGGCATTCTTACTAGAAGTATTCTTACTGGTAACAAGAGCGATCCTGTCACCCACAACATACCAAGACAGATAGTCCTCTGGATAGTTATAAGCCATTATTTTTCATCCACATTTACAATATTATAATAATTGGTCACTCTGGGAATATACCTGTAATTCCCGTCCGAGTCCTTATAGGACACGGAATAAATTTTATCTATCTGAAGGTCAGAGTTCCGGTCTCCAATGTTGTACCAACGCTGATCCTCCACTGTGTCTATCTTCATACGTCTTCTTACGACCTTATACTTGCGTAGATCAAGGAGCGCATCATTAACGAGCGCTTTGACGTATGTTTCACCAGCATCGGGGTGAACCATTCTAACCCTTGATAATATCTCTTTAAATGTCATTACGCTCTAGCTCCTCCCTGTTGACCGTAAAGAGCGGCTAAACCCATCTGATAATCATTCTTTAAATTTGCTATAATGGGCGAGAGGAGTTCAATGTCCTCATTGTTAGCCAGTAAGTACTCACCAGCCTTAACAGCTCCATAGAGCATCACAAGGTATTCAGCCTCATCAGGAAAGCCTGCAATCGAACCCCCGCTACTGGCGTCCACAGTGGGTGGGCTAGCATATACAACCTTCCCTACACTGGAACTGGAAACCGGTAGGATGATAACCTTCATAGTACCATCAGTCTGCGGCTCCGTGTAATATACGGGGTCTGTAGCCGTCGCATAGTTCATATCATCCGGATCGGTAGCACGACCCCTTAATGCCGCAGGAATACGCCTACACGGCTGATCTATAGTACCATCGTTCCTATAGACCTTTAAAATCTTAAATGTGGTTAATGTGGTACCGCTATCAGGATCAAACGCTGAGGTCTCGGTTGCCACACTGTTAAGCATGTCCCGAGGCATGAGGTTTGTGATCTCCTTTGCCCCATTGGTCATCCACGTGTCCAGAAGTCCCTGAATACTAGCCAGTGTAGTACTGTCTATAGCCAGTAAGTTCTGAATCTGTACATCAAAGTTCTGGTATGCCATTATGCTTCAATCAATGTTATTTCTAGGTTCGGAGTGCCTGATGACGAAATACCATATATAGTATCTACACCAGAACGAAACATTGCAAACTCTCCCGGCTTTAGTGCCACCATGGATGTGGTGGAAGATAAACCAGAGTCTTCGTCAATATAAATTGTACTGCTGGTATCTAAGTTTTTAAGGAACACATAACCAACGTCGCTAAGATCAGTTGAGTTAAATGTTAGCGTCTCCGCACTATTACCTATAGCCTGAATACTCCGATGAATAGAGTCTCCAGACACATCAATATAGACAGAATCATGCCTGCTCTCCTTAACACCACTCTTGCTGTATTCCAATTGCGCTTCAATTCTTAGTTCGTTAGCCATTATTTCTTCCTCGACATCCTTTTACGTCTCACAGGCTTGGCTTTTTTTCTCTTTTTTGTCTTTAGTGGCGGTCTTCCAACCTTCCTACCGTATGTTCCGGGGCCTTTTGGCATAGCTATTTCTCCTTATCCTAGATGCTAGCTCGGCTTTTTTTAAAGCCATCTACAATCCTCTTATGAAACTTATCAGCCTTTGTCTTAGCCATAGCATTAACAGACTGTTCTATAGTTGTATGTTTGAAATCAATAAGGTCTCGTCTTATGGCTGGTGCCCAAGACGACTCCCTTACTACAGCATTAACTGTATATAGCCGGGGAGCGGCCCGTTGACCACACTCCTTGCAATAAAACCATCCTTCTGGATTGGGTTTCTCACAATGCATACATGTTTTCATAGAGGTGGAAGGGGGTTTGACCCCCCAGCCACCTGATCCTTATATCGGGATTCTAACCCCGAACTTCAGATTTTTTT
>CALBXV010000389.1 GCA_937890045.1 uncultured archaeon | reverse complement strand
CAGCATGTTTACCAGCTTGAATCCAACGTTGTCTACCAACAAGTTTTGGTTCTAATGGCTCATAAGTAAGTGGATTAGAAAGTACACCATGGGTATGTATACCAGATTCATGACCAAAAGCATTATCACCAACAATAGCCTTATTAGGTTGGACCATAACTCCAGTTAAATTAGAAACAAGTTTAGAAGTTTCGTAAATGTGTTCAGAAGTAATATTAGTTTTATGATTGTATAAACAATATAACGCCATAACAATTTCTTCTAATGAAGCATTACCAGATCGTTCACCTAAACCGTTAACACATACATGAATTCGTTGAGCTCCAGCTTCAATTCCTGCAATACTATTAGCAACTGCTAATCCAAAATCATCATGACAATGTACACTAATAGGTACTTTAATATTTTCATCAATTTTTTTTACAAGTTGATACATAGTAGTTGGAGTCATTACACCAACTGTATCAGGAATATCAATTCGATCAGCACCAGAATCTACTGCTTTGGAAAAAGCATCAACTAGATAATCATTATTAGATCTGGTAGCATCTTCTGCAGAAAATTCAACTATTAATCCTTTAGTTTTTGCATAATTTACAGCCCATTCAATTTTCTCTAACGCTTCGTTTCTTGAAATTTTTAGTTTATGTTCTAAATGGATATCTGATGTAGCAATAAATAAATGTGCCACTTTTACTCCACAATCAATAACTGAATCAATATCTGATTTTTCAAGTCTAGCTAGACCAGAAACTTCACATTTTAGATTTTCAGCAGCTATTAAACTAATAGCCTCTTTTTCTCCTTTAGAAGTAATAGGAAATCCAGCTTCAATGGTATCTACACCTAATTTTTCAAGTTGTTTAGCAATAATTATTTTTTCCTCAGGAGTAAGAGTTACACCAGGAGATTGTTCTCCATCTCTTAAAGTAGTATCATAAATTTTAATTAACTTACTATTCATATTCAGCATCACTTTGATAAGTGCTACCAACTTCTCTTTTTAAGGCAGTGAGACCTGTACGAGAAACTTCACTAATACCAAACGCTTTCACTAACTTAATAAACGAATCAATTTTATCAGAAGTTCCTGTTACTTCAACAGTAATATAATCATTTGAAACATCAACTATTCTATTTCTAAAAATGTTTGCATATCCAATTATTTCAGATCTAGCTTTTCCATCAGGAGTGTCAACTTTAATTAACGCTAATTCTCTTGCCACACATGATCTAGCAGTTAAAACTGTAACTTCAAATACATCAACTAGTTTTTTTAATTGAAGTACTAATTGATCTACTGAAGAAGTATCTCCATAGATAGTAACAGTAACTCTAGCTACATGCCTATTTTGTGTTGGTCCAATTGAGATAGTGTTTATATTAAATCCACGTCCACGAAATTTGTTAGTAATTTTATGTAAAACACCAGGTAGATTATCAACTAACGCAGAGATTACATAATTATTAGGTTTACTTCGTAGTTTATTAAATGAAGACGACATAAATATCACGATGGTAAAATCATATCTGCTAGACTAGTTCCAGGTGCAACAAAAGGAAAAACATCTGCCTCAGGGTCAATTGGTACATCAATAACAGTAGTTACTTCAGACTTTAATCCATTCTTTACTGCTTTATTAAATTCAGGAATGCTTTGAACTCGAATACCTTCTGCACCATAAGCTTGTGCAATTTTTACAAAATCAGGTGAATTTTGTAAGTTTATTCCAAGATATCTTTTATTATAAAATACTCGTTGCCATTGCGCAACCATACCAAGTGAACCATTATTCAAAATAATTACTATAGCAGGGATATTATCTAAAACTGCAGTGGCAAGAGCCTGTTCCACCATATTAAAACTACCATCACCAGAAATACATATTGATGGAAGATTTGGTTTACCTACTTTAGCACCTAAAGCAGCTGGAAATCCAAATCCCATTGTACCTAAACCAGTAGATGTAAAGAATGTTCCAGGACTATAAATATCAAAATATAATGAAGACCACATTTGATGTTGACCTACATCAGTAGTTATAATAGTATTATTTGGAATAACTTTTCTTAATTCTTTTAATATAGATTTTGGATTTACTGTATCATCATCATAACTACTAGTATCTTTGTATTGATTTTTAAGACTTTTTAATCTAGCCATCCAAGGATTATTTTTAACAATAGATTTTTTCATAAGAATGGGGAGAAGTTTGTTAAGTGTTAGATTTAAATCTCCATGTATACCAACAGTTGGTTTTTTATTTTTACCAATTTCAGATTTATCTATGTCAATATGAATTATTTTCATATTATTACCAAAAGCGTCCCATTTACCAACAGATCGATCTGAAAATCTACATCCTATAGCTAATAATACATCTGTTTCTAAAATCATTTTATTTGATTCTATACGACCATGCATACCAATAGGTCCCAAAGCTAATGGATGATTTTCAGGAAACGCTCCTTTACCTTTAAATGTAGTTACCACTGGCGCCATTAGAAATTCAGCTAAATTCTGTAATGTTTTAAACGAATTACATATTGTTACACCACCACCAGCAAGTATCATAGGTTTTTTAGCAGAAAGTAACAAGTTAGCCGCTTTATTAACTAATCGAGAATCTGGATTAACAAGCGCGTCATAACCTTGTAATTGAATTTTTTTAGGGTAATCAAATTCAATAGTTTCTTGTTGAACATCTTTAGGCATATCCAGGAGTACAGGTCCAGGTCTTCCAGTATTACTAAGATGGAATAATTTCTTGACACAATATGGAACTTCAACGGCAGTAGTAGGCATAACACAATATTTTGTAACAGGTATTAATACTCCTATAGCATCAGTTTCTTGAAATGCATCTTTACCTATATAATCAGTAGGTACTTGACCAGTAATAGCGACAACTGGAGATGAATCTAGATGTGCAGTAGCTAATCCAGTAACAAGATTAGTGGCTCCAGGTCCAGAAGTGGCCATACAAACACCAGGTTTTCTTAGAACACGAGCATAACCATCTGCCATATGAGCGCCAATTTGTTCATGTCTAACTAGAATATGACGTATATTAGAATCTACTAATGCATCATAAATAGGGAGATTAGCACCTCCAGGTAATCCAAAAACATGTTCAACATTCTCTAATTTAAGACATTTAATCAGAGATTTTGCGCCAGATAAGTTAACCATATAATTTCACATAAATTAATTCCATATATAAGCTCAATTAAAAATTAATATGAGCTTATTATTTAATAATAAGCAATGAAAGTATAGAAAGTATACTTAGCTGTACAATACCAATAACGTTAATTTCATTGCATTTCATAATAATATAATTTAAAGTTAAATTGACGCATATAAACATTTATTAAAAAATAGAGCATTAAATAACAAAAAAACTAAATTTTTATTAATCACAATCTATACAATGGTTTTGATTAGATTGGATGTATGGTATGATAAAGATGTATCATTAGAAAAAATTAAGAAAGAAGTAATAGCCGTAATTGGTTATGGTATACAAGGTCATGCTCAAGCAAGTAACATGAAAGACTCTGGACTAAATGTTATAGTAGGATTAAGAAAAAATGGTGCAAGTTGGGATAAAGCAGTAAAAGATGGTCATGAAGTCTATGAAGTTGCTGAAGCAGCAAAAAAAGCGGATATAATACATATACTTGTCCCAGACATGACAACAAAAAAAGTATATGAAAACGATATTAAACCACATCTAAAAGAAGGAGACGCTATAGGATTTTCACATGGTATAGCAATAACATACAATTGGATTCACCCACCAGAATGGATAGATATTGTAATGGTAGCGCCAAAAGCTCCAGGAAAACGACTAAGAGAAGTATATCTAGAAGACTTTGGTGTTCCTGCAATTGTTGCTGTTGAACATGATTATACAAAAAGAGCTTGGGATCGAGTATTAGGTATGGCAAAAGCTATTGGATCCACTCGAGCAGGAGCTATTAAAACTACATTTAAAGAAGAAACTGAAACAGATTTATTTGGTGAACAAGTAGATTTATGTGGTGGAGCTGACAGGTTAGTCAGAACGGCGTTTGAAGTACTAGTAGAAAGTGGATATAAACCCGAAATTGCCTACTTTGAATGTTTACATGAATTAAAATTAATTGTTGATTTAATTCAAGATGGAGGAATAAGTGGTATGTATAATAATGTAAGTGAAACAGCTAGATATGGAGGATTAACTAGAGGAGGAAGAATAATAAATAAAGAAGTGAAAGAGAATATGAAATCAGTATTAAAAGAGGTGCAAAACGGTGAATTTGCGTCAGAATGGTTAAACAGTTATGAAACCAAAGGTAAAAAATCATTTGAAGAACATATGAATGTGTTATCAGAACATCCAATAGAGAAAATAGGTAAAAAACTTAGGTCAATGATGTGGCCAGATAAAAAATAATATTTATAATATAACAGGTTTACTAGAATCAGTAAGAATATCTCTATATGGAAATAGAGATGGTAATCCACCAGTATGAATGAAAACTACATTATCACTTTTTTTAAAGTAACCTGCATTAATTAAACTAATCAAACCAAACATACCTTTTCCAGTATATACTGGATCAAGTAAAATTCCTTCAATTTTAGCTACTTGTTTGATAATATCAATTAATGGTTTGGAAGTTTTACCATAACCGCCACAATTATATTCAGTATGAATATCAACATCCTTAGGAGTTAAAGTACATTGAAGATTAAGAATTTTAGCTGCACCATTACCACTTTTTATTATAGCATTAATAGCGTCGGATTTAGTAAATGCACCACAATCTATTCCAATTACTTTAGTTTTTTTTCCATTAGCTTTTAATCCTAAAAGTACACCTGAATATGAGCCGCCTAAACCTGTAGTAATAACTACATAATCTATTTCTTTTTGAAATTGAGTCATTTGTTTAATTATTTCTTCAGCGGCTTTAACGTAACCGATGGTAGAAACTGGACCATCCCCTCCAGAAATTGGAATCCCAAATTTTCCAATTTTTAGTGGGATATCAGTTATATTTATAACTTCAGGATTAAAACCTTTTTTTCTATATTCTTCAGCAACTTGAAATAAGTCATCATCAGCAGATTCTGTTAACATTTCAGAATTAAGTGGTGCATTAATAACTCTTACATCAGCATCAAGTAAATAATCTAGAAGAAGATTACCATCATAAGATGTGGGTACAGGAAATTGAGCTGTTCGTAATATTAAAACTGCTTTCATATCAGCTTTACGAGCTGCAGCTGCAGTTTGTCTGGCCCAATTAGATTGAATACCAGCAGTAGTTACTACGGTATCAATTCCTCTTTTTTTCATATCTGAAATTATATATTCAAGTTTACGTGTTTTATTTCCACCAAATGCTAATCCAGTAAGATCATCTCTTTTAATAAATATATTAGGACCACCAAAATGTTCACTTAATTTTTTAACATATTCAAGTGGAGTTGGTAAAAAAGCAAGTGGAAATCTTTTAGGTTGACCCATAGTATATAATATGAAATCAAGATATCTAAAGTTTATTTAGTTGTAGATTTTTTATCTTTTTTTGCTGCTTCTTTAATACTAAGATATTTAGTTAGGGCTACAGATACTACTTCAGTAAATGTTATACCGCTTTTAATTGCAGATATTTGAGATTCTTCCCATAAATCTCTAGCTAAAGTAACAGTTGTTTTTATTTTCTTTTTTTTATCCATAAAATATAAAAAAAATTACACATATATATAGATATCGATACTTCCAGAAGTATAGACGTTTAAACTTCAATAAGGTAATTATTTGTTTATAAATTTATTTTAAATTAAGTAATTTACCCTGTTTAAAAGCAATTAATGATGCGGCGCGTTCATCTCTGCTACCTTCAGTATTATAATGTTTATTTAAATGAGAAGTCCCATATTCATCTACTAACTCAATTATAACATTATTATTCAGATCAGGTGCCAAAAGATTAAATAATTTTAAAGATAGATTAGGAGTTCCATCTCCGATTCTTATAATCATATTAATATTAACAAATTTAATCCATTTTATAATAAGTTGTGCAACTTCATCAATTAAATTCAAAACTTTACTTTCAATTTTTTTATGTCCAAAATAACATACTAATCCAATTCTTTTACCAGGATCTATTCCAATAATTAAATTATTTGTTTTCGGATATAGAATCTGTAGTATTTTAACTTTTGATATTATAAGATCACTGTGTAAATCTTCAACGCAAAGTATTTTAGAGCAACAAATTTTACATTTTTCCTTTAAAGTGGTAACAACTAATTGAATATTGCTAGTTAATTTTTGATTTGGAAGTAAACTAACATATGGAAAGTCCATTGATTTCAGAATGTTAGATAGAGTATAATATGCTTTACCATCAACAGTTACAATAGCAATAAGTGGTTTAGATAACGAGGGAATAAGAATCCACCGTGAATTTAAAAATAAAAATTATTCTTCTTGATAAGATTCGCCTATATATGAATAATATCCAGTTTTCAAAACTTTTAAAGATAATAAAGCACATTTAATTCGAGTATGACCAAGATCAGGAGTGCCTAATTCAGTTAACAATTTGTCTTTATCAATTAATTTAATATCATCAACATGTTTTCCATGAATCATTTCTGTAATGATTGAGGCAGAAGCCTGACTAATAGCACAACCTTTACCGCTAAATTTTACATCAACAACTTTTTTTTCTTTATTAAATTTAATATAAAGTTCTAACACATCACCACATAATGGGTTATGATCCTTGGATTTTATATCTGCGTTATCTATAATACCATAATTTCTAGGATTTTTATAATGATCTAGAATAATTTCCCTATAAATATCAGAACTCATAATTTAAACATATCCTTAACTTTATCTAAAGCATCTACAAATGCGTCTACTTCACTTTCTGTATTATATATATAAAAACTTGCTCTATTTGAAGCAGAAAGATTAAAAAATTCATGTAATGGTTGGGTACAATGATGTCCAGCACGAATAGCGATACTGTATTTATCTAGAACTGTAGCAACATCATGTGGATGCAAATTTTTTAAATTAAAAGATATAATTCCTCCTCTAAATTTTAGATCTGAAACACCATACGTATCAATATATTTGAGTGCAGACATTTTATCTAAAGCGTATTTTAATAATCGTTTTTCATGTTCTTGAACGTAAGTCATCCCGATATTTTCTAGATAATCAACTGCAACGCCTAGACCAATTGCTCCAGCAATATTAGTAGTACCGGCTTCAAATTTCCATGGTACGTCATTCCATTTACTGGCTTCAAGACGGACTTCTTTAATCATATCTCCTCCACCATGAAACGGGGGCATATTTTCCAATATTTCTTTTTTTGCATATAATATACCTATTCCAGTAGGACCTAACATTTTATGACCGGAAAATGTTAGAAAATCACAATCAATTCTTTTTACATCAATAGGCATTTGTGGTACTGACTGAGCTGCGTCAACCAACACTTTTGCACCATACGAATGCGCTTTTTTAATTATATCTTCTATTGGATTAATAGTTCCTAAAAAATTAGACATATGAGTGATTGTAACTAATTTAGGATTTTTACTAAGAAGTTTTTCAAGATCGGTTAAGGATAAACTATAGTTTTTATTTACTCCTATAAATTCAAGTTTTGATTTAATATCTTGTGAAAGTAATTGCCATGGAACTATATTACTATGATGTTCCATTACTGAAGAAACAATTAGATCGTTTTTTAGTAGATTATTTCTACCCCAACTGTAAGCAATTAGATTAATTCCTTCTGTTGTACCTCTAACAAATATTATTTCATCAGGATCAGCGTTTATGAAGTTAGCAATTTTCTTTCGAGCGTTTTCATATTTTTCTGTTGCTTGTTCACTAAATTTGTATATTCCACGATGAATATTAGCATTATATTGATGATAGTAATCACAGATAGAATCGATCACAATTTTAGGTTTTTGTGTAGTAGCTGCATTATCAAAATAAATTGGATTTCTACCATAAACCTGTGTGGTTAATATAGGAAAATCCTGTTTGATATTAGAAAAATGGTTCTTTAATGTCAACTTATAATATTACCCTAATTAATTTTTAAACGCATTCAATATTTATAAACGAATCAATAATTTTAACGTTATATTTTTTTAATGATTCAGTAGCTGGAGGAGTCTGAACTTGTCCAGATTGAATATCAAATTCAGATAGATGTAATGGACATTTAATATAATCACCCACTAAAAATCCTTTATCTAATTCACAATATTCATGAGTGCATATACCAGACAGTGCAAAATATTTACCGTTTAAATTAATTAACAATATTTTAATATTTTTATATTCAAACATTTTCATATTTCCAGGTTCAATTTCGGAAACAGAACAAAGTTTTACTAGAGTCAAATTAATCGCCAGAATATTTATAATGTTTGTCAAAAAATGCTTGTGGCCCAGATATTCGGTGTAACTCATTTTCTTCTTCAGGATTAATAATATTATTTGGATTTAAAGAAGAAATTTCTGATTTTAACCACTTTGTTTCTAACAAATACCAAATTTTAGACCTTACACTACTAGATGGTATAAGACGGATTATAGGTTCCATAAATGCGTATATTGCCATTTTATGAGCTTCATCTTTAGATAGACCACGTGACATGAGGTAAAAAATTTCTGCTTCGTCAATCAAAGATACAGAAGCAGAATGTGTAGCTTTAACATCATTAGTTTTTATTTCTAATCCAGGTACTGCATTAGCTCTTGGACCTTTTCCTAATAATAGACCATGTTCAGCTAAATAGGATTCTGAATTCTTTGCTTCTTCATCAATTTTAATCATTCCTTTAAATATTGAATTAGAATTATCTCGGAATACTCCTTTAGTTAATGCTGTGCCTTTAGTATCTGAACTTTGATGACTTAAATCAGACACTATATCAAAATTTTGTTTGTCTTCACCAAATACTAATTCAATATCTTCAGTTGTTGCATTATAACCTTTAAGGACGCTATCAACTCTAGATCTAGTAAAAGCTGATCCGAAATATCCTATAGACCAATTTATTTTACTATTTTGTTTTCCAACTGATCTACGATTAACAAGATTAATAAAATTATTACTTAATGACTGAATGCTGGTAAAATTAAGTCTAGATCCTTTATGTAAATAAATCTCTGTTAAGTTACTAAATAGAGATTTATGATTTTGTTTAACATTAGTAGAATAGAATTCTTCAATAAAATTTACATTACTATCTTCTTCCAAAACTATAAGATTTTTACTAATAACATTAATTGGTTCATTAAATAAATTAAATATTCTAATTGGTTTTTTTATTTTCAGAGATTTAGGAATATATAAGAATATTCCAGAATTAAACATACAATTATTTAGCGCGACAAATTTATCTTCATCAGCAGATAATAAATTTTTAGTTAAATATTCTTTTATTAGTTTTGGATGTTTTTGAATTGCATGATTAATATTAGTTAGTATTAGATTTTCTTTGGAATAATGATCAAACGTACCAACTAATTTACCGTCAATTTGAAAAATAGTAAAATTTTCGTTATTATCATCTAAAACATATTTAAAATATTCAGGAATTTTATCATTTGAAACTGGTAAATTATAGTCATGAAGGACAATGTCTTGAAAATTAGTTTTATTTAAAGTAGAATATTTAGCATATAAAGGAGATTTTTCAGCAGGAGAATTAATATAAGAATTAAATCCTTTAATTCTTCTTTTAAGTAACCAATCAGGTTCATTATTAATACTAGATAAAGTATTTACTAGATCTTCAGATATATCAAAGAAATTTAATGACATTTTAAATAAACTAGTTTATCCGACTGATCCTTCCATTTCTAATTCAATCAATCGATTAAGTTCAATAGCATATTCCATTGGAAGTTCTTTAATAAATTCTTCCATAAAACCAGTAACTACCATATTAATTGCATCAGATTCGTTTAAGCCACGAGACATAAGATAGAAGATTTGATCTTCACCTATTTTACCTACAGTTGCTTCATGAGTTATTGTAGCAGTGTCATCATTGATTTCATTATAAGGATATGTATCAGTTCTGGATTCATCATCTAATAATAATGCATCACATCTAACTGTAGATTTAACATTTGTAGCACCTTTAACAACATGTAACAATCCTCTATATGAAGAACGTCCACCACATTTACTAATTGATTTAGAAGTAATATTTGATGAAGTATCAGGAGCTAAATGTACTATTTTACCACCTGAATCTTGATGTTGACTAGAATGCATTGCAGCTGCTACTGATAGCACTTCACCTCTAGCACCTTTACCCATTAAGTATATTGAAGGATATTTCATTGTTATTTTACTGCCAATATTTCCATCAACCCACTCAACTGTAGCGTTTTCATAGGCATATGCTCGTTTTGTAACTAGATTATATACATCTCTAGACCAATTTTGTATTGTTGTATATCGAACTTTTGATCCTTTATTTGCAATTATTTCTACTACAGCAGAATGTAATGAACCGGTTTGATCAGAATATATTGGGGCAGTACATCCTTCTATATAATGTACTTTAGCGTTTTCATCAACAATTATTAGTGTACGTTCAAATTGACCAACATTTTGTGCGTTAATTCTAAAATAAGCTTGTAGTGGTAATTCAACATTTACACCAGGAGGTATGTAAATAAAACTGCCACCACTCCATACTGCGCTATTTAAAGCAGAAAATTTGTTATCTTCTGAAGGAATAACTGTACTAAAATATTTTTTAA
>CALBXV010000388.1 GCA_937890045.1 uncultured archaeon | reverse complement strand
TATTATAATAGGTATAGGTATTATATCCCATATTTTTCGTATTTTTATCATTCTAATCTCGATATGTTATCTTCTTTGATAACCTCTATCTTCGCAAGTAACGGGTGTGTCCAACCGTGCGATACGATATATGTATTTAAGTTTTCTTCAAGTAATATTTCTACTAATTTCTCTCTACCCTGCTCGTCAAGTACCGCTATAACTTCATCAAGAAATAGCGTGTTAATTCTTGAACTAGAAATACTACTCATTAATTTTCTTATTGCAAGTAAAGTAGATGTATTAACTCTAGCTAATTCTCCGCTAGATAAAGCTAAGATATCTACTATCTTACTATTGTCTGTGATTTCCACATTAAGTTTATCATTTGTTACAACAAAGCTCAAGCTGAAACGTCCATCACTTAATTCAGCAAGGTACTCATTGGTAAGTTGTTCTAAATCTTTTACAAGGTTCTCAATCTTGTAAGCTAACAATCCATTAGTACTAAAGGCTTTCTTCAAGATTTCGAGATATGTTGCCCTTTCTTCAACTTTACCCAAAGCCGCGACAATTTCTTCCAATTCTCCCTCCATATCTGCCGTTTGTTCGTTTATTATAGAAATCCGCGTATTGTGGCGTTCTCTCCTTATGTTCTCATTAGATATTCTTTCTATCTCATCAGAAATCCCGGAGAGTTTGGAAGAAAGTTCGTCAATTTGGTAGGATATATACTCTCCGTCCAAAATTGTGGAAGGTAAAGAACCGTCCCATAACCTGACCATTTCTTCAAATTCATTCTGCAGGCGATCTCTTTCTTCAATCTTCGCATTGTTTCTTTTTGCCTGTTCAATCTCCTTATTAAGAGAAGTTATATGATTTGTTGAAGTTCTTACTATCAAGTCATAACCCTCCCTAATTGAAATCATTTTATCTTCATTTATTGCTTGTTCACAAGTGGGACATTGACCTTCTAAATCAGAGAGCTTACTCAAATGTTCTTCAGCATAGAGAAGATTGGCATTGGAAGTGCCAAGTTTCTCCGATTTGGGGTCAAGAGAAACCATCTCACCCACATATAACCTGTCAGAATCATCTGTTAATCGATCTAATGATTCCTTGTAAAAATTATTATCTATGATTTTTTTGTTTTTCTCAGAGATTTTTTCAAAATCGTTTCGTAAACCCTGTAATTCCTTCTCGTCCTCTGATGAATATCTTGGTAATTTTTTTATAGGAAGTATATCTATACTCTCCAATTTATTTTCATCTAACCATTTTACTATTGTATCAGACTTAGCATTTAAGGTATTCATTTCTAACGCTATACCTCTTGCTGCGTCCTTAAAAATTTCAAAGAACTCTACATATTCATCTAACTTGAGAAGTTCTATAAGGAACTTCTTACGATTCGTATCAGTAGCAGTAAGAAACTGAAGTGAAGTATTCGTGTTTTGATAAACAAGTTGTGTAAAAGTCTTAAAATCTAGTCCAAGTAGATTTTGTACTGTTTTATATGTATTAGTTGCGGTATGAGATGAAATATCCTTACCGTTTTTGAAAAGCTTACACTTAATGCCTGTCTTTCTAATTATATCAATTTTATAATCATCTTCATCAACTGTAAAAGTGAGGACGATTCTATACCCTTTATTAATAAAGCGGTTTTGAATCTCTTGCTTTTTAATACCTTTAGAGTTTTTATTAAAAAGAACTTCCTCTAGTATAAGAGGTACGCTGGACTTTCCTTGCCCGTTTCCACCGACAAGTTGAGTGAGGGTACAGTCATCTAGGTTAAGGCTATTACCTTTTCCATAGCTGAAACAGTTATCCCATTGTAGCGTTTTTAGAGTAATCATTAAACACTCCCATAATGTTCTTAATTTTATCGTCTGTTAAATTGAGAATAGCACTTAGATATTCTACTAATTCTTCATCTATGGTCATGTCTTTAAGATTTAAAGTAGCTTCTGTACTTCGTTTTACTACTTTCTTATCTAAGAGTTCTGAGTTTTTAATTTTTGCCAAATCTGCTACATCGCCTTCTATCTCATAGATTGTATGATGATAGTCAGTTGGTATCATTTCTTCATCAGAGCTAATAGTTTTTCTTAAAAGTTGTGGAAGATCAAATTCTCTCCACTCCCATGTGTTTTCTCGAATTATTATATATCCTGTGGTAACTTCTTCTCGGTGAAAAGTAGTAGTCATAGGGCTACCCGGATAGATTATATTTCTTTGCGTATTGGAATGACTATGTAAGTCTCCAGCAAATACTTTAGGAAATTTTTTAAATCTATCCAGGTCAACCTCAGGTGTTACATGAGGTTGGATTTCACCCCGTACATGAGTAAAAAGAGGCTTTTTGGGGTTACATTTTTCTATTGATCCTTTCTTATGTAATTCACAATAGGGTAAAATTGTTCCCCATTCGAACTCTGTGATTTCGTCTACTATTGTAACGAGATCATTTACGTCCTGTGTAGCTCTTTTTAAGTTTGAGAAGAATGTTTTATTCTTTCTAGTTGCTTCATGGTTTCCATCATATATGTATGTTGGTCTCCTTATATCTTTAATAAAATCAAAGTATAAAGTAAGTTCGTCCATTGAAGGAACTCTGTCAAATAAGTCACCACCGATAATATGTATATCAGCAGATAGTTCTAATGTTTGTATTTGTTCAAAAAATAATTCAAATCTTGAACAAGCCCACGGCAAGGGTACATTCTTCTGCCCTAGCTTGAGATGCCAGTCTGCCGTAAATAAGATCATGAAATACTAAATTCTTTACTTATTTCTTCTGGTGCTCCGTGATCTTCGACACCACTAGGTTGAGTTATCCTTTGCAGTAACTCTAATTGAGCATCAGGGGTAGGTCGTGGTAAAACATCGTCCATTGAACGAAGTCCTTCGACTGCTGCTTGTTGCTTCTCTGTTAACGGTGTTGACTTGCTTTTTAATGCTTGAAGTCTGTATTCAACATTAAAAGCCATTGGTCCAGTTTTAACTCTTTGAAAATAAACGTCCCAACCATTTTCTGGGTCAGTAGGATCACCTAGATCTTCTGCCGCTATCATGATTTGTTCCATTAATTTTTTCTTAAGATTTAATACTTTAACTTTACCATCGCTTGGATCTATGCATTGAATTGCATACGCCCAACCACATTTTATTTGAGGAAAGAAATCACGTACGTAATCTTTTTCCATGTTGTTAAATGTTTCGGAATCTCTGTCGAAAGATAAACACTCCATAGGAATGTTTTTGTTGTTTTCACCTTTTACCCAATATACATATCTAGGTAGTATATCACCTACCATGCGGAGAACATTATCTCCATTTTTATACACATACTGATCTATTTTGGATTTTATTGCACTTCCTTGTGCTTCATTAAATTTTAATGCCATTGTTTTTCTCTGTTTTAGCGTCTTCTTCAAATTTGAAAGGGAATATCTCCGCCTCAAAATGAAGTAGTCTGTTGTTATTAATAGTTTCTTCCATTAAGGAAGGTTTATAAGATATAAAATTACATCTTTTACATTTTATACTATATTATACCAAAATTTTATACTCTTGTCAAGTAATATTTTTTGGAGGTTATTATAGGGTTGATACTTTATAGCCCTGCTTGATGTAGTAGCCAAGTCGTGCGTTAGCCTGTCGTCTTGCAGTATTCCCTAATAAATGTATATCCACTACTGTTGGTTGCTTTTTTCCTTCATAATTACGAATAATTCTTCCTATAAGCTGTGTAAGTAATGGTTCGTTGTTTACTGGCGTACCAAGAATTAAGCAACTAAGAACATCTAAAGATATGCCTTCTGAGAAAATACTTTGTGTCCCATACAAGACATTTTTATCTTTAAATATCTGATTGATTATTTCTGGTCTTTCTTCGTGTGGGACTGCTCCCGTTACACAAACTGCATCACTGCCAGTGAGCTCTGCACAATTCTTTAAGAAATCCACTCTATCAGATACTACTAATACTTTATAACCTCGTGCAGCATATGCACTTGCAGTCATAGCAATAGAGTTCTGATACTCTGGGTTGTAAGCTAATTCATTTACTCTATTAGCCCACGGGATACTTGATCCGTCCATAAACCTTATTGGTAGTTTTAAAATATCAATTTTTGGTACCATAAAGTTTTCTTTTGGTGGTTTTAAGACATTACTCCCAAAATAATCTCTAAAAACCACGTGTCTACCGTCTTTTCTTGTTAAAGTACCTGTAAGTCCTATCTTATATCTAGCACAACATTTATCTACAATTCTTGAAAAGGTGGGACTACTAACGTGATGCATTTCATCAAGTATAAGTGATCCAAATTTTTGTCTTATAAACGGAATTTTTCTGTATAATGTTTGTACATTACCTACAACAATAGGAGTATCAACTTCAACTTTTCCACTACCTATAATGCCCGGTCGAAATCCAAAGACTTTCTCTACTTCATTTACCCATTGTTTACGTAATGCTAAAGTATGGGTTACTACAAGTGTTTTTTGTCCTAACTTCTCAGCTATTGCTAAAGCTGTAAATGTTTTTCCCCAACTGACCCAAGCGTTAATTATAGCACTATCATTTACTTCGTTAAATACTTCTTGTTGGCTTGGTCTTAAAACTAACTTAAATGGAGGAAATTCTACGGGTTCTATAGTTCGTATATCTTTCACCTCATGTTTTTTAGGTATTAAATCTATTCTTCCAGAAGGAATCGCTACAAAGTCTTTCTTTATTAATGCCATATTTTTAATTATTATAGGTGGATCATCAAACCTATAGGAAGGAATTGCATAAGTTAATTCTTTATCAATCTCTTTCTGTTGCTTAGAATTAACTTGTAAATAAATTCTATCACTTATTACTGCTTTCATTTTCTAATACCAAATGAAGAGCGTGTGCCCAATGTACATCTTCTGCTAACATACAACTTATTTCTCCAAATTCTTGTTCTTTTGCAATTTCTATCCTTTGGTTGCCAGAATAAGCAATATATTTAGCATAAGTATCCCACTCATCATAATCTACTAAATATTCTCTTTTTACCTGTCTTATAGCCATAAGCCAATTTTCTTTTGTATTATTTAATAATATTATTGGAGTTTTCATTCCATCACATAATATTGAATATTTAAGATTATTATATCCTTTTAACTCTTTTCTACCTGAAACCATAGAAAAAATATTCCAAAGAGGTACAGAAAAAGATACAAAGTCTCTAGTTTCTAGATCTCCTTTAGTAAATAAGTGTGCTTCGCATTTATTTATTAAACTTTTCATTTATCCCCTCCTTCCTGAGTGGTAAGTCGTTCCACCTGTAAAATTTCTTAGTAGCCATATGCCAGAACCACCCTTGATATTCGTGTTGGTCTAGGGGAATTTTTGAGGCTACATGTTCTGGTTTATAATTCATATCATTCTCATAACAGTTACTACCATAAATAATAGTAATGCAAACCATATAAAATCAAAATTTACCATGTTACTATATGAGCTATTAATACATAAGTTAAAAAATGTAATAATTGATCAAATCCTGTAATTATTCTTCTAGTATGAACAGAAAAATCATTTTTATGCACTATCTTACTTTTAATATAATCTAGATGGTAGTGTATAAAACCATCAATAAAAGTAGCAGTTATAACTAAGCCAAGGGGTAAAAGCCAAATTAAAAGTAGAAAACACCATGACATATGAATTGCTAAGTGTCTAAAACTTCCTTGTGATCCATAAATATGTTTATTAGATGGTATATGATTAAAGGCATAATCTGCTAAAAAATGCTTTACAAATAAAGCTATTAATACTTCAATCATATTTTTCTCCATGTCTTTTTCTTTCTTTTTTCTGTAAATTCATATATAACCCTATCATCTTCTTTTAAATATAGAACCCCTGCCCAAGAAAAATTCTTAGGCAGCGGTCTTGCAAGAGTGAAAGGGGAAGGGCAATTTGAAAGCCATAGCTTACTTACTATGTCTTTTTGTTCCACTCTTACAATTTTATGATATATTAATGGTACTGTTTTAGTTTTTTCCTTTGTCCAGAAAAAACCTTTAGTATCTATATAATGTTTTCCTTGATGTATTAAGTATTCTTTTATATCATTTAACATATATTTTAAAGGATACATACTTTTCATAGGGCTTTGCAACCTTCTTTTTCCTAAAGTGCTTCCTTCCACATTAAGATCATCTAATACTTGATTGTCTATCCATAATATACCATCTATTAATTCGATATTATCGGTATGGACTACAAATATTGGAAACTCTATTTTATCATATATCATATTTTTTTGCAAATTTTCCGAAGGAGTAATCTTCTCCAACATCAAAGTCACAACCTACAGGACAGCCCGGAATACTTAAACCTCTGTCCTTTTGTACACACTCTCTTATAAGAACTTTATAAGCATCTATAGCATCTTCTTCAACTTCTGCAAGAATTGAATCATGAACTAAAGCAAATATGTCTGCTTTAAAAGGCACTTCTTTCAACATATTATGTGCATCAATAGCGCCCAAAAGGTTAATATCTGAAGCAACTGATTGAACTAAGAAGTTAAGTCCAGATCTTACCTCATGACCTCGTATACCTCTATTATCTGATTTTACATTTGGTAATCTTCTTTTTCTTCCAAAGTATGAGTATATAAATCCATTTTCTTCAATGAATTTAGAAGAACGGTCTATCCATAGTTTTAATTTATTAAACTGCTTAAAGTAACCATCAATAACTACTTGTGCATCATGCTTACTAAAAGGTTCTCCACTATCTTTAGTTACTTGTTCAGATATTTTATGTGCTCCAGCTCCATACATTATTCCAAAAGTAACAGCTTTAGCTGCTTGTCTCTGGGTAGGAAAGAACTCTGATACTTCTTCGCCCTTACATTTTAGATTAAATACTAATTTAGCAATAGAACCATGAAAGTCTCCGCCTTCTTTAAAAACTCCTTGTAAATTTTTATCATTTGATAGAACAGCAGCTACATATACCTCTGCTGTAGTTAAGTCCATAGCAACTATTTTATTGCCTTCTTTTGCACGAATACAACCTTTAACAATAGGATTATCTCTAGGTATTTGTTGCATATTCATTTTACCACTAGAAGATAATCTTCCTGACGTTGTACTATGAATATTAAATCCTGTTCTTAGTCTATCGTCTGTATCAAGCTGGGGAAGAATCTTATCTAAATAAGTATTTTTAATCTTTGATTTCTTTCTTATTGCAAGTATATGTTTAGGTATTTCGTGTTCTTCTGCTAATAGATTTAGTACTTCTGCATTTGTAGAGTGTGCTCCTGTACCTGTTTTTATTCCCGTAGGTTTTAATCCAACAAAGTCAAATAATAACTCCCTTAATTGAACTGTGCTATTAGGATTAAATTCTTTTAGTTTTACTTCTTCAAATTTTTTCACACTATCAAACTCATATAGTTTTGCTACTGCATTATCTATATCTTCTTGCATAAGTACAGTACTTTTAGATAATCTATTCTTATCAAAAGGAACTCCTATATCTTGAACGTCTGTAAGAAATCTACAAGCTGGAATAAGTATATCTTTATAGACTCCCCATAAATGTTCTTTATTTTTAACAGCAGGATATACTTTTGAAAATAGTAATAAGGTTACTACTGCGTCCATAGCAGCATAAGTTTTTATAACTTCATAAGGAATACTCTCCCAATTAAAATTTGCCTTTAATACTTTATGAGTTTTTCTATAACCAGCAATCCAAGTTTCTAATTCTTTTTCATAATCTCCGTAAGGAGTATATTTCATAGCAAGTTGCTTTAATCCATGAGTGCCCGGTTGTTCTTCTAAACAATAGTGTAATAACATTGTATCTTCAAAGTTTGGGAATTTAAAGTTGAAGTGATATTCTAACATAGCCAAATCAAATTTTGCATTATGAAATACTACTATCTTTTTATCAAATAATTCTTGAAATAAGCTTTCTATTTCTTCATCTATAATATCACTAACAATATAAGCACCATGATCTTTTTGATAAGATATACTTATACCTAATACATAGCCGTCTCTTGGATATAATCCAGTTGTTTCTGTATCTATAGCTACAAATTTATTTTCGTGCTTTATTGCGTCTTGTAAAAACTGTATCGCTTTATTACTATCATCTATTCCGAAACATTTATCTTCTCCAAGTTTTTCTACTTTTAACTCACCACTTATATATTTAATGATATTATCTTTACTTTCTTCCCAAAGAGGTCTTGCTTCTGGTTTAAAAGCTAACATAGCAGGATTAATTGCAGGTAAAAATTTATCATCAACTAATCTACCACTATACTCTGTAATAGAGTTTAATTTAGTATAATACTTTAGAGCTTCTGAACCTATTAAAATTACCCAGTCGTAATCATCAATATTTATTTCGATATCGACATCTGCTTTTAATACTTTCTTTTTATATGTTGAACATAAAGCAAATCTATCAAACTCAAAGGCATTTTCAAATCTACCTTCATAGTCATTTCTACTTGTTTTTGTTTCTATTAATGCTATTTTAGCCATTATTTAAACTCCTTTAATTGTTCTTTAAATTCTTCATATATTAAACCCCACCTACTTCCTGCAACAATAGTACTAAATGAGGTATAAGTAATAGGGTATTTACATGCATCCCAACCTGCTTTTACTAGTCCATACTTTGAAGGTTGACCTTTGTTGTTTACTTTATTCCAATTTTTATTAAGTTCTATCCAGTCTATAAATATATGTCTTACATCATCAGGCTTTAAAACTGTATTGCTATGTGTTCCAGCCATGTAACTATCGTACGCATTAGAAGAAGGGTCTCCAAACTTTAAGTGTGTAGGTTCAATACAAATTTTATTTCCACATAAATGTCTAACAATTCTGGCATCTTCTTTTTTGGACTTGTATTTTTCTTTATTATTAATAAAGCACATTGCTCTATGTAATAGAATTTTTTTTCTATTTCCATCCTTCCGTATTTCCATATATGTATAACCATCGGGCTTTTTAGATCTGTTATGCATTAATGCACATGGAGTAGAAAAATCTGGATTAGGAGTTTTAATACTTTCATAATTATAAATCGCCATAACCCTTTCTTCTATAGTCCAATGTTTTTTCATTTTATTTTGTGTTCTTGTTGTTGCTCCCCACTTTTTTGCTTTTTCTATGTATTTGTCATATTCTTCGTCTGAACTATATATCTTTTTCATGAATTCATTTTCACTTTGTGTTACAGGTATTATGTGTTTAGGGTTTACACAAAAACAAGATAAATCATTTATATCTTCACATATATGTCCTGCTTGTAGTTCTTCTGGAAATTTTTTACCATGTAATAATTCCCACACTACTCTAGTAACTATTGCGTGGTGCATTTTCTTATTCTCAGACCAGTTAATATGGGGTCTAACTCTATTGGTCCAATTATTAAGAACTGCTGTTTTCCAAATCCAGCAACCTGAAGTATCATCTATATAACATTTATCTTTTATATCTTCTAATTTAACCATAAAGGTCTCCTTTTAATTTTGTTACTTGTGTTTCCGCAAGGCTACCGGGATCTACATTTT
>CALBXV010000387.1 GCA_937890045.1 uncultured archaeon | reverse complement strand
TCAACCAAATCACCGTTTTTACTTGAATCAGCAGATAAATTAAATTTAAAGGATTTAGATTCATTTTTATCTAATTTAGTAATATTCCAATTTGAATCTTCAGAAATAATTACACCACCATCAAAAGAAAGATCAACAGAATTAGCAGTACCTGGACCAATATTTGTAATAGTTAACTCAGCTTCATTGTTGTTAAAAGTAGATTTAAAAGTTAAATCAGGTCTTCCAAGAACTTCTAGAGGGATATTTAAAATCATATCATCGGTTAGGAGTACTGTAGAAGTAGTATCAATTACTGATTTGACTGTTAATATAGGAGTATAAGCACCAATAACTAGATCCTCATCAATATTCAAAATAAAGTTAAAAGTAATTTCTTTACCTAATTTATAACTTCCGGCAACAGCTTGTGTTTGAACTGTACCACCAGTAGAATTAGTAAATTCATCAGAATTTACTGTAAGTGTGCCTATTACACCAGTAATTAAATAATTAGGAGAGCGAAGATTACTAATCATAATTTTAATAGTTAATGGAACAGAATTGTCTCCAGGGTTAGGATCTTGAAGATAATCACTATTGCCCCAAACAACATCAGTAACTTCAAATTCTACATCAGACCATGAACTTGTAGCACCAGCTACATATGTTACAGTTATAGGTTGTAAAAGTAGAAATATCAATAAAAGAGATAAAGAAACAAATAAATTCTTAGAATTAAAAATAGAAAATAAGCTCATGTTAACGTTATTAGATAAAGAGAAATTATTCATTATAATTATTTAGCATTTAATAACAATATATTAACATTACTAGACAAATAAGAAGGTTAGATAAAATAATAAGAATAATTTAAGAATAACTTGAAATAATATTTGATAAATTGTTAAGTCCGTTATATCTTTTGGTCATATTTTGTAATTTTTTAATTTGTTTTTTGATATTTATATCATAGAATACATCTTCAATAACTTGAGAATAGTGATGAAGATTACTAGTTCTTTCATTTAATGTTACTCCAATTCCTAATTTATTAATTTTGAGCGAGTTAGATAATTGTTCACTATAATTATATATTGGAACACTAATTATTGGTTTACCATATACAATTGATTGTCCAATAGTTAAATGACCAGATCGTCCAAGAATAATATCAGAGATTTCATATAATTCATCTTTTATAGAACACCAATCATAATACCAGCCACCAGGGATTTTTTTTGGAATATCGATTTCTGTAGGATTACCGCCGGATATTATAAAATTATATTTATCACTTAATTTAGATGCTAGATTAATAATTGTTTTAGTAAAATTTAGCCTAGTATTAGCAGGTCCACTAATTGGAGCAAAAATAATTGGTTTATCATTATTTAATTCTAGATTTTTTATAATTTTATTTATATGTACAGATTCAAAGATTGGTTTCTCCACCATAAAACCAATATATTTTATTTTTTTGGAAACTGATCTTATCCCCCATAAATTAGTTTCAGAGATAGTATATGGCGGAGGTAAGTCAGGTAAAAGAATATGGTCACTATAAGCCCACACTTTACCAATAATTTCTCCAAAAACATTTTCTACAAAAGTTTTTAGCTTAGATTGATAATGTGTTGGAATCAGAAGTTTTAATTGATTAAGAATAACAATATTATCTAAGTTAAGATATTTGGACGCTATAACAGTAGATAGTCTAGAATCAGAAACTATAAGTTTAGGTTTAAAATTTTTAATAAATTTGTTTTCTATATTAATTTGTCTTAAAAATTTTGATAGTGAAGGGAATAAATGTAGTGATGTTTTTTTAAGGGATAATTCACCTTGAGAATTCCATTGCACTTCAATATCAGGTACTTCATTACATTTAAAACCGAATTTACGAATATATTGAGGTATGTCTCCAAAAGAAGAAAATTCAATATTAAATTGTTTTTTCATTAGATTAGCTAAAGTCACCATTCTTGCAGCATGACCCATGCCAGAACCGTTGACAGCAAAATATAAATTATTTGTTAAGTTTACTCACCAGACAATTAGATTCATAATCATTTAAAAAGAATCCAATATACGAACTCCACCATTAGGCATAGCTCTTATAATATCATCAATAGATAATTCTTTAAGGAGAGGCAGATATTTTGGATTTAAATTTTTATATAGTTCATTTTTTATTTTTTTAGCGCCATCACTCAATTTACCATTATTATAAACGATTATAACTCCAGAAATAGCATGTTTTTTTACTGCCTGTGGAGATCCAGATAATATTAACATGTTTTGATTCTCAATTTTAATTCCAACTGCAAGTTTTACATCTAGATTTTTTATGTAATTACGTTTTCCTTCTATCATAAATGATCCTTTACCCATAGACATTCCACTTGGAGCACTTAATTTTACTTGATTTTTATTTATCCAATATGCGTTTATTGAACTAAGACCTTCCTTCCAAGCTTTACTAAAACTAACCACGCTTTGTCCAACTTCATAAATACTGTTTTCCATATCAGATTTACCACCTTTCAGAATGAAAAAAGGTGATCCGTGAATTTCAGCATGAAAAATTAAATCATTTTCTTCAGTATGACGTTTAATTAAAATATCATTTGATGTTACATCTCTACCTCCAATAGCCAATAACCCATCAGAAGTTATAAACCATCTAAATCTTTCGTACCAAAGTTTTTTTCGAACAACAGTATTATTTTGATTAAGAATCTCGGCTTTTTTATCATTTATTTTATCAGATAATTGATTTTTTCTAGAAATTAATTTTATTTCAGCATCTTGTATTGATATATAGAGTTTATTCAATATTTTAACATAGTCAAAGAACATGGAAGCTAGAGAATAATTATTTTGATTATAATCAACTTCAAATTTTTTACTATTAATTTTTATAGTATAACCTTCCTTTCCATCCTTTAATTTTAATTCAGGATATTGGGATAAGAAATTTTTTATCTTAACAGAGTCACTAAACTGTTCTTTAGTCAAGTTTGTTGCAATTTGTTTCAGCAATTCAGAAGTTTTATTTACTTCTATTCTTTTTTTAATTTGTTGTTTTATAGAATTTTCATATTGTTTTATTTTATCAACATTATTTTTTTCGTGATCATCGGACTTATGTAATACAATTTCCTTAACAAATACTTCATCAACAGATGTATTAAATGAGTTGTTACGTACTAAATTAAAACTGGAATAAGTTTTAAATTCAAAAGGAAGAAAATCTATTGGTTTATCATTTTCGTATACTGTAATCCCATATTTTTCTGTTTTAATTAATTTAATAAGTTCATTAATAATATCATATATTTTTAACAAAACAGTTTTATCCATTGTATTACAAATTGTTTCTAGTGGAATATTAGCTCTAAACAATATTTCAGTTATATATTTTTTTGATAGTGAAAAATTTCGTGATAGCCAACGAGATATTTCAATATCAGAATTTGGAATTGAATTTATAAGGTTTAGATTAATGGAGAATATATCAACACCTTTAGAAGGTGGAAGAATATATTTAATTCCGTATTTAATTTCTCTATGTTTAACTTCGAGTTTATTAAGATATGTAATTACATTATTATCATCATCTAGCAACATTATATTGCCATTACCAAAAAATTCACCTACTAAAGTATATTTTACATCATGATTTTGAAAAGTGATTAATACAATTCTTTCTCCAGTAGGTTGTGTTATCAACGAGAATTTACTTTTGTTTAATTTTTTTCTTAGAGTTATAACCATTTTGCTATTTTCTTTTTTAGATAAATTAAAGTTAGTTAACCATATGCCTTTCCCAGATGATAAAACAAGTCGCTTTTCACCTTTGAGACTATGATGAAGCGTAATCATTATTGTAGTATAATCAATTGAATAGATATTTTTGATATAGCAATTATTTAACTCAGCATTAAAATATTCTATGAGAGAATGTAAGTCTAAACTTGATAATTCCATTTTACAACACTAATTAAATATATTAAAATTAAATAATTAGTTATAATTCATCAAACATTATATATTTAACTTCATCTAAAATAAGTATTATTTTAGTCGAGAAATATAAAGATGAAAATGAAACAACAAGATGAAGTTTATTGGATTAGGGTAGCATTAGGAATTATTTCAGGATTAGTAACGGGATTCATTGGTTTTAATAGTAACAACTCAGCAGCAGCTCAAGGTATATTAATACCTATAGTTGTATATATTTTCACATTTTATGTATTAAGATTGAAATTTAAAGACTCAGCAATGTCTCCAAGACAAATTTTTATAAAAGGACTAGGGAGTTTTATAATGCTTTTCCTCTTTTCATGGATATTATATAATTCTTTAATAATAGTATAATAATTAACGTATATTATTAATTCCAGATTTTGTTATAATGAAGTTATCAAATATTTTATTATCTAAATTTAACAAAGTAGCTTGAAAAGGGGATTTTTTATCCAATAATATTTGGAAATGACTAGAACGATAAATATTTAAATTTTCAAATTTAGCATCATATGAATTTGTTTCATAATTTTTTTTTATTTTATGAGTTAGAACAATAGCTGCATCATATTTTATTGCTAGATCATTAATAGAATATAAAAAATTTTCAAAGTATCTGAAGTTATTAATTGATGTTTGTTTAGAATCTGTCTCAGGATAAAAATTGAACATTATATCATCCATAATTATGAGTTTAATATTATGATGAATCAAATATCTCTTAATTTCTGAAATTAAATTAATATTTTTTTCATTCATATATGGTCTAAGTACTAAAATGTTTTCTAGTAAAGATTTTATGTCAACATTATTGTTACAAGCGATTTCGACTAATCTTTCAGATCTAAATGTTCCAGTAATATCAATAAACAGTGTTTTTACTTTATTATTATTTTTTAGATATTGTGAATTTACAGTTAATTGAAAACAGATTTGAGTTTTTCCAGAACCGGCATCACCAAGCAGTAGTGTTGTTGTACCAGTAGTGATTCCTCCAAGTAATATTTTATCTATGTTTAATAATCCCGTTGAGATTTTACTTCGAGTTTTTCCTTTATTAATTAATTCACGTCCATTTGAAACAGATAACAAAGATTGTCTAGATAAATTAATCATATTAGATAGTATAGAAGGTGAAAGATGTAAAAAAGACAATTTATTGGTAGTGCTTAGACCGAGTTGAATTTTAGTGTTAATATTATGTTTCTCAAGTTTCTTTATATACTCAAGATTAAATTGCATATCTGAAATTGGTAAATCTTTATTGTAAGTTCTCATTACTTCTTACAATAAATTTGATAAAAGTAAGATTTAAGGTGTTAATTAAATTTAGTAATATATAGTTTAGTTTTGCAATATATTTTAGAGTGATTTCAAAAACGAGAATAACGTGTTCAATAATGAATGAGAAAAATAACAATATTATTAATCTAATTTGTCCAAGTATTAACAAACTTTTTCCAGAATTATTGGTTTCAGTAAGAAATAGAAAAACAGTAATCTTAATTGCCAAATGTAATATTAAATATAATGGACGTGCAATATCAAAAATTGATTGGGGAGAAAGAATAATTTTAATAAAAGAGGATAAAACAATTCTAGTACATCGTAAATTTGGTTCGGAACCAATTAATTGGCAACCTGCTGAGGGATATATTGAAATAGAGAAAAATAAGAGCATATATATTCATGCTTTTAAAATAAAACCTAAAGAGAATTTATTAATAGAGATAAAAGATGTTATTTTATTTACATCTATAAAACTTCTAGATGAAGCAATCTTTGAAATGGGTTTAACCGAAAAAGATATTTATAAAGCAATAAAGTTTTCACCAGAGATAATTGAACCGGAATTTCGCATTAAATCAATGCAAAAACGTATAAAAACAGGAATTACTGATTTTATTGGAGTTGATAAATCAGGTAGAGACGTCATAGTAGAAATAAAAAAAAATAGTGTTAAAACAGATGATGTAAAACAATTACATAAATATTTTAAAATATTTAGTAATAAAAATTGGCGAGGAGTTATACTAGCTCCAAATATAAGCTCAAAAGCCATGGAATTATTAACACAATATAATTTAGAATACATCAAACTTGATATTAATAATTGTATTAAAGTCTTAAATTATAATTCTAGCAGATATATAGAGAAACTAGATAAGCATTTGAAGCCATAATAGGAAAATGTTTATTATAATTATTTTCTTTAGATTTTATTGAAGTAAATGTCTACATCTACTAGTAAACCTTTGAACGTCTTATCTAAATTTGTTAATACTAATGTAATTATAAAATTAAAAAATAATATTGAATATAGTGGTAAAATGATTAACATAGACCAATACATGAATATTATGTTAGATAACGCCGAAGAGAAAGATAATAATGCAAAAGCAAAATATGGTAGAATTATTATTAGAGG